>NZ_QPGN01000005.1:0-284102 GCF_003335205.1 Brachybacterium sp. JB7
CGGTCTTCTTCGCGTACTCAGCCGCCTCCGGGTCGGACTGGGTCGCCTTGACATCATCGGCAGACTCCCACTGGGCCACGTTGAGCACGCGCGTCTTGTCGGCGCTGGCGAGCAGGGTGACAGAGATGAAACCGGGCCGGGCGATGTCAAGGCGTCGAAGCAACATGGGGCTCGCCGGCGAGCCCCATGTTGCTTCGACGCCTTGACATCGCCCGGCCCGGTTTCATCTCTGTCACCCTGCTCGCCAGCGCCGACAAGACGCGCGTGCTCAACGTGGCCCAGTGGGAGTCTGCCGATGATGTCAAGGCGACCCAGTCCGACCCGGAGGCGGCTGAGTACGCGAAGAAGACCGCGGGCATCGCGAAGGCGAGCCCTGGTCTTTACCAGGTTGTGGGTGAGTACAAGTAACCCAGCCACCGTCGAACCCGGGGTGTGAGCGACACATCGCTCACACCCCGGGCTTCGCACAGCTCAACTGTCTTCGTCATGCCGCCAGCTTGAAGTCGGTACACTGGAGATACGAAGTACGATACGTATCACCCTTGAGCATGTTCGGCTCGTCGAGGATCACGACCGGGGGCCGGGCGATGATGGCGCCCGCGAGGTCGAGGCGTCGGCGCATCCCGCCGGAGTACTGACCTGCCAGGAGCGTGGCCGGCACGTCCTCGAGGCGGAAGTCGCGCAGCAGCTCGCGGGCTCGGGCTGCGGCGGTCCGCCGCGGCATGCCGTACAGCCGGGCGACCATGCGGAGGTTCTCGAAGCCGGTCAGCTTCTCATCGACGGCCGCGTACTGGCCGGACACCCCGATGCTGCGACGCACGCCGTCAGGATCCGTCCGCACGGAGCGGCCCGCGACCAGGGCGTCCCCGGCATCCGGCTCGAGGAGCGTGGTGAGCACCCGCACGATCGTCGTCTTGCCGGCGCCGTTGGGACCCAGCAGGCCCTGCACGGTGCCCGCGGGCACCTCGAGGTCGATCCCGGCCAGGGCTGTGCGGTCGCCGTAGTGCTTGACGACGCCGCGCAGGGAGATCACGAAGCGGCCCGTGCTCCGTCGTCCAGACGACGGGGAGTGATGTCGGACCACGAGGCGTCGACGTAGCGGAGGCAAGCGGCGTGGTCATCGGGTCCGAAGACGACGACCCACCCGCGCGGCAGGTCCGCGGAGTCCGGCCACAGAGAGTGCTGTCCGCGCTCGTTCACGAGGACGCGGAAGGTGGCGTCGGTGTCGTCGAAGGGGTTCATCATGGTGCGTTCCCGTTTCCGTCGTGGATGCGTTGCTGCCAGTGGTTCGGAACGGACGGTCATTCGGTTTGGTCGGATCTGCGCAGGATCGCAGAGGAGTCCAGCTCGGCGGCGACGGTTCCTGCCGCCGGCTCGTCGAGCAGGTCCGCATGACGGGCGTCGACCCGGTGGACGGTGAGCTCGCCGGTGAGATGCGGGATCCACGCCGCCGGATCCGGACGGTCCGTCGGAGCATCCCTGGTGGCCTCCATAACGATGAGGTCGCCCTCGACGACGGGGGTCTGTGCGGCGTCCAGGAGTGTGCCGAGATGGGCGAAGCGCGAGGCCATGCGCTCGGCGGTCGTCGCAGGGAGCTGGCCGAGCGAATTCCCGGCGGTGCGCAGGGCGGAGACCACCGTCGCGGCGTCGAGGGGGCCAGCGGGCACCGGGATGTCCTGGGCCTCCAGCAGGGACCGCCACCGGGAGCCGTCGTCCTCGGCTCCCTGCAGCGACCCGCTGAGGCGCGGGTAGGAGTCGAGCACGGCGAGGAAGGCGACCACCTCGCCCGCGGCCTGCAGGCGCGCAGCGAGATGGTGAGCGATCCTGCCGCCGAGCGAGTAGCCGAGCAGGTGGTACGGGCCGTGCGGCTGGACGGTGCGCATCGCCTCCAGGTACTGGTCCAGCATCTCGTCGAGCGTCTGCTCCGGGGCGCGGGACGATTCGGAGGTGGAGAGTGTGGAGAGCCCCGGCATCTGCAGGCCGATCAGGGGTCGTCGACTGCGCAGATGGGGGAGCAGGCTCGAGAAGCCCCAGGCGAGGCCGCTCGCGGGGTGAACGGCGAACAGGGGCTCGCCGTGCCCCTCGGGGCGCAGGGGCAGGACGGGGGCGAGAGATTCCTCGAGGTCCCCGTCCGCGGAGCGACTGCCTGCACCTCCGCTCGGTGCTGCACCGGAGGGTCCACGGTCGATCACCGCGGCCAGACCCGCCACCGTCGGCGTTCGGAACAGGAGGTGGATCGGCACCTCCCGGCCGAGGAGCTCGCCGATCTCCGCGACGACGGGGCGGGCCACGAAGGAGTGCCCGCCGAGGGCGAAGAAGGAGTCGTCCGCCCGGACCTCCTCGATGTCGAGCACTGTCGAGAACGCCGCCGCGACGATCGCCTCGGTCCCGTCCCGGGGCGCGCGGCCGGACCCGCCGACGAAGGCGGGGTCGGGCAGCGCTCGGGTGTCGACCTTCCCGTGGGAGGTCAGCGGGATGTCGTCGACGAGGGTGAACGCGGCTGGTCGCATGTACTCCGGCAGGCGGGCAGCAGTCGTCCGCTCGAGCAGCTCCGGGAGCGCCGCGGCGTCGACGCCCTCGGCGGGCACCACCCAGGCGGCGAGGACCATGCCCCGCGGGCTGTCGATCGCACGGACCACGGACCGCGCGACCTCGTCGCGCTCCTCGAGCACCGCCGAGACCTCGCCGGGCTCGATGCGGTGCCCGCGGATCTTCACCTGCTCGTCGCCGCGGCCGAGCGCGACGACGGGCGGCCGGTGGCCGGCGGGCGCATCGCGCACCGCGACGAGGTCGCCGGTGCGATACATCCGTGAGCCATCCCCTGCGAAGGGGTCGGCGACGAACCGGGACGCCGTCGCAGCCGCGTCACCGAGGTAGCCGTCGGCCAGCTGCGGCCCGGCGAGCCAGAGCTCGCCGATGCTGCCCACGGGAACCGGTCGCAGGTTCGCGTCCAGCACGCGTGCGACGGTGGAGCTGGTCGGGGAGCCGAGCACGGGAGACGGGTTCGCGAGAACCGGAGCGACCAGGGTGTCGACGCCGGCCTCGGTCGGGCCGTAGAGGTTCCACCCCCTCACGGCGGGACGCTCATGCATCCACGCCCACAGGGCAGGATCGACGGGCTCCCCGCCGAGCAGGAGCACGAAGGGATCCTCGGGGTCCCGTGCATCGAGGAGGTCGGCGAGCCCTGTCTGCCCGCGCAGCGCGTCGACGTACCCGGGGGTGGTCTCCCAGACGTCGATATCGCGTCGGGCGAGCAGGTCGACCAGGGCCTCCGGGTCGCGGCGCACGTCGTCGCCGACCACATGCACCTCGTGACCTGCCGCCAGCCACAGCACCGGGTCCAGGGAGGCGTCGAAGCCGACGCCCGTGGTGTGGGCCAGACGCCGTCTCCGCAGGCCGGGCTCGGGAAGGAGAGTCGAGCGATGGCTCCTCAGGAGCTGGGTCAGCGCGCGGTGGGGGACCTGGACGCCCTTCGGCGTCCCGGTGGTGCCGGAGGTGAAGAGGATGTAGGCCGCCTCGTCCGGACCCGGCAGCAGCTCGGGTGCGGAGCCCTCCGGGAGGTCCTCGAGGCACCGGACGGACTCGGAGGGGATGCCCGCCTCGAGCGCGGCTCGTACCGCGTCCTCCTCGGAGACGTGCCCGGTGCGGAGCACGAGGCGGGGTGCGGCGGCGTGCAGCATCGCCGTGATCCGCTGAGCAGGAAGAGTGATGTCCACCGGGACGGCGACTGCTCCGGCCCGCCAGATCGCGAGCAGTCCCGCGACGGTTCCCGTGCCTCGACGCACGGCCAGGGCGATGCGATCCCCGGCAACGGCGCCTGCGGCGCACAGACCTCCTGCGATGGTGTCGACCCGTTCGGCGAGCTCTCCGGTGGTGAGGGAGGTGTCATCCCCGACGAGGGCGGGCAGGGCCGATCGGGCCGCGGCGGAGGTCGCGAGGGCATCCAGCAGGCTCTGCGGCCCGGCCGTCGCGGGCCACGGCATCAGAGGTGTCGAGGACGGGCCGGCGGGGATCTCCTGCAGCCTCCGACCCGGATCTGCGGCGATCCCCGCCAGGAAGCCGAGCCAGCGCTCGACCAGCCCTTGAGCGGCGTCCTCGCTGAACAGGTTCGCGTCGTGCTCGAGCACACCGTCCACTCCGCCGTCGGAGCGGGGACGGAGGGTGAAGGAGAGATCCACCTTCGCCGCGCCGGTCGAGCGCGGCTCCACCCGGGACACCTCGACCCCGGGCAGCTCGAGCGCCGGATCGCCGAGCTCCTCCACGGAGAGCATGGTCTGGAACAGCGGATGGCGACCGAACTGCCGATCGGGTGCCACGGCCTCGACGATGCGCTCGAACGGCACGTCGTCGTGCTCCATGGCGTGCAGGACGGACCGACGGGCCCGCCCCACCGCATCGCGGAAGGGGCGGGAGCCGTCGACCTGCAGCCGCACCGGGAGTGTGGTCACGAAGAAGCCGATGAGGTCGGCGAGGTCGGGGTCGCCGCGACCGGCGGACGGGGTGCCGATGACGAGGTCGTCCCCGGCGCCGACCCGCTGCAGATAGGCCGCGAGCGCGGCGAACCAGGTGTGGAAGCTGCTGGCTCCGCTCGTCGCTGCGGAGGCCAGGAGCGGTGTGCTGACCTCTTCGGGGACGGTGAAGGCCAGGGTGCGTGCGGGACGGGTGGTCTCCTCGCTGCGGCGTCCGTCGGCGGGGAGGGCCAGCTCCTCGGGCGCGCCGCGCAGCTGCTCCGTCCAGGCGGCGAGGTGCGGATACTCCTCCTGGGGCCGGTCGTGCCCGACCTGCTGGAACCGTGCGTGGTCGGCGAACTGGACCGCGAGGGGGCGGCGGGCGGACCGGGTCCCCCCGGTGCGGGCGCCGTATGCGGAGGCGAGGTCGCGCACCATCGGCGCGAGCGAGGCGCCATCGGTCGCGATGTGGTGCACGGCCAGTGTGAAGCGCCAGCGCTGGGCGCCGGTCCTCACCAGGCCCGCCCGCAGCGGGATCCGGGAGGAGAGATCGAAGCCGGCGGCGGTGTCGACCGCTTCGTGGCGCAGGATGCCGGAAGGCGGGTCCTGGATGCGCTGCACGGGACGTCCCTCGATCTCGGGGAAGGTGGTCCGCAGGACCTCGTGGCGAGCCACGAGGTCGTCGACCGCGCCGGCGAGCGCGGTGGTGTCGAGGTCGCCCTCGAGATCGGCCTCGAGGACCACCGTGTACTCCGCCGAGCCCGGCGCCAGACGGTGGAGGAACCACAGCCGCGCCTGGTCAGGGGAGAGGGGGAGCTCCTCGTGCGGAGAGCGAGGGTTCTGCACGACCCAGTCGCGCAGGCGCATCGGGGCGGGGTGCCCGAGCTCCCCGGGAGCGCTGTGATCGGCCACCGCACCGACGGGGTCCTCGGCGCGCAGGGCGGCGACGAGCAGTGCGGGGGTGGGACGGTCGAAGACGGTGCGGACCGGCACGGCCACGCCGAACTCGTCCCGGATGCGGCCGACGAGCTCCACCGCGAGCAGGGAATGCCCGCCGAGGGCGAAGAAGTCCTCGTCGGGGCCCGGGACGTTGATCGCGAGGATCTCTCCGACCAGGCTGCACATGCGCTCCTCGGCGTCGTCGACCGGGGAGCGCTCGGCGGACGAGCCGTGCTGCGGATCGGGCAGCGCCGACACATCGACCTTGCCGTTCGAGGTCAGCGGGAATTCCGCGATCACGGCGATCGCGCTGGGGACCATGTACGCCGGCAGCTCCCGGCGCGCCGTGTCCCGCACCGAGGCCTCGTCGGCTTCCCCGGACACCCACGCGAGGACGCGCTCGGTGCCTTCTCCACCGGGGGCCACGATCCGGGCGAGGGCGGTGCGCACGCCCGGTGCGCGCTCCAGGGCGCTCTCGATGTCACCGATCTCGATGCGATACCCCCGGAGCTTGACCTGGTCGTCGGCGCGCCGCAGGAAGTGCAGGTCACCCTCGGCCGTCCGGCGCACGACGTCGCCGGTGCGGTACATCCGCGCACCGTCCGCGGCGGGGTCGGCCACGAAGCGCGCTGCGGTCTCGGCGGCACGTCCGCGATAGCCGTCGGCGAGGGTGGCGCCGGAGAGGTACAGCTCGCCCTCGACGCCGGGCGGAACCGGTCGCAGGAAGCGGTCGAGCACGCGTGCCCGGACCCCGAGCACGGGGTCACCGAGGACGACGGGCCCGTGGGTGATGGGGGCGACGAGGGCGTCGACGGTGGCTTCGCTCGGGCCGTACAGATTCCATCCGTCCAGGGCGTCCGAGGCGGCGATGCGGTCCCACAGCGCCTGGGGCACCGCCTCCCCGCCCAGGGCCAGCAGGAGCCTGCCGGGCCCTGTGCGGACGGCGTCCTCGAGGCCGACGGCCTCCAGCTGCGAGGCGTAGGAAGGCGTGGTCTCGACGACGTCGATGCGCTGCTCCTGGACAAGGCGCACGACGGCCTCGGCATCGGCCTGCACGGTCTCGTCGGCGATCAGGAGCGTGCTGCCCGAGGCGAGCCACAGGATCGGGTCCCATGCGGCGTCGAAGGCGAGGCCGGAGAGGTGAAGCATCCGCGGTGGACGCTCCAGTTGCTCGCGCAGGGGGCCGATCAGCGTGCGCTCGTGCTGGGCGAGCACGGTGCCGAGGGCCGCGTGGGAGACCTGGACGCCCTTGGGGGCTCCGGTCGTGCCCGAGGTGTGCACGAGATATGCGGTGTCCTCGGGTCCCGGAGCAGCCGGGGCCGGGCCGCCCGTGGGGAGGTCGTCCGGAGCGAGGACCTCGGTGCGGGATGCATCCCGCGGCGTCGGCAGGAGGGGACGGAAACGGGCGGGATCGGTGGTGACCACCACGCGGGGCCCGGCGGATGCGAGCACCCGCTCGAGCCGCGCGTCGGGATGGGTGGAGTCCACGGGGACCGCGATGGCACCGGCGCGCAGTGCGCCGAGCACGACCGTGACCGCATCGGCGGTGCGGGGCAGGGCGATGACCACCCGATCCCCGCGCCGGACCCCGACCTTTGCGAGGCCCGCAGCGAGTGTGCGGACGCGGGCGAGGAGCTCGGCCGCGGTGAGCTCGCCCTGGGCATCGACGAGTGCGAGGGCTCCCGGATGCTCACGCGCCGTGCGCTCGAGCCGATCCAGCATCGTCCGGGGCGCAGGCGCCTCGGGCCCTCGGGCCCGGTCCTCGAGCTCGCGCAGTGCGTCGGGAGCTGCGGTGGGCAGATCCCCCAGCCGCGCCCCGGGATCAGCGACGACCTGCTCGAGCACGCGATCCAGGGAGTCGCGCAGACGGGCCGCGGTGGCGCCGTCGAACAGGGCACGGTCGTAGCCCAGCACGATGCGGAGACCGCCGTCGTCGCCGTCCTCGGGGGTGACGTCGATCAGCAGATCCGCCTTGACCCCCGAGCTCGCGACGGGAGCGGGGACATGCACCCGCACGCCGGGGAGATCGAGCCGAGCGGGCGGGGCGTTCTGCAGGCTCAGCATCACCTGGATAACCGGTGGCCGGTCCACATGCCGCGGGGGACGCACCGCCTCGACGACGAGGTCGAAGGGGAGATCCTGGTGCGCGTAGGCCTCGGTGTTCGCGAGGCGCACCCGCTCGAGGAGGTCCGCGAGGGTCGGGTCGCGGCTCAGCGACGTGCGCAGGGCGACGGTGTTGACGAAGAAGCCGACGAGGTCGTCCAGCCGCGGATCGGGGCGACCGGCGACCGGGGTGCCGATCACCACGTCGTCGCCGGTCCCGTGCTGGTGCAGGGCGGCGGCGAGCGCTGTGTGCAGCACGATGAACAGGCTGGTGCGGTGCGCGGACGCGACGGAGCGCAGGGCGGCGTGCCCCTGCGGGTCGAGATCGAGCCGGAGCTCGCCGACCCCGTGCTGATCGGCGTCGTCAAGGTCAGCCGTGCCGCGTGGGCGATCACGGGGCAGGGAGATCTCGGCGGGGGCGTCCGCGAGGGTGCGTCGCCAGAACGCGCTCTGGCGCGACAGCTCGCTCTCGGGGTCGTCCGCGGAGCCGAGCAGATCTCGCTGCCACGTCGCCGCGTCCGCGAAGTCCACGGGCAGCGGTGCGGGCTGCGGCGCACGACCGGCGGCACGGGCCGTGTAGGCCTCGCCCAGGTCGCGGGCCAGCGGTGCGAGCGACCAGCCGTCGGTCGCGACATGATGCATGGTGATCACGAGCACGGCGCGCTGCGCACCGGTGCGCAGCAGCACGGCGCGCAGAGGGATCTCCCGGGTGATGTCGAGGGGCCGATGCACCTCCGCGGCGATCACGGCCTCGAGGCGCTCGGCGGGCACGTCGACGGCCAGGAGCGGGGAGGGGACCTCCGCGGCGGGCACGATGTGCTGGACCGGCTCGCCGTCCACCGCGGGAAGGATGGTGCGCAGCGGCTCGTGACGGGCCAGGACGTCGTCGAGCGCGGAACGCAGCGCGGCGGGGTCGAGATCGCCCTCGAGCTCGAGGATCACCGGGACCGCATAGGCGGCGGAATCCGGCTCGAGGCGGTGGAGGAACCACAGGCGGCGCTGGTTCAGCGAGGCGGGGACGGGATCAGGGCGCTCGCCGCGCTCGGGTCGCGCCGAGGCGCTGTCGGCGGGGGCGTCGTCGAGGACGGCGGCCAGGGCGGCGACGCTCGGGTGCTCGAACACGTCGCGCACGGCGACGGCACGTCCGAGGCGGTCCGTCAGCCGCGCGGCGAGGCGGGTGGCCAGCAGCGAGTGGCCGCCCGCTGCGAAGAAGTCCTCGTCGGCCCCGATGCCGTCGCGGTCGAGCACTGCGACGAAGGCGCCCGCCACCGCGCGCTCCATGTCGGTCTCCGGCTGCCGGGCGGTGGCGTCCGCGGCCGTGGTCGCCGGATCGGGCAGCGCGGCGCGATCGAGCTTCCCGTTGGCGGTCGCCGGGAGCCGCTCGAGCGCGACGATCGCCGACGGCACCATGTACTCGGGCAGGTCATCGCGCAGTCCGTCGCGGACAGCGGCGGGGACGTCACCCGCGTCCGTGGCCCCGCTCGCCGTGGCGACGTAGCCGACGAGACGAGCCGTCGCTCCCTCGCCGCGCACGACCACGGCAGCTGAGACGACCCCGTCGAGACGACGCATGGCGGCCTCGACCTCGTCGGTCTCGATGCGGTATCCCCGGATCTTCACCTGATCGTCCAGTCGCCCGAGGAACCTCAGCGTGCCGTCGGGACGCCGGCGCACCCGGTCACCCGAGCGGTACATGCGCGAACCGTCGGCCGCGAAGGGGTCGGCGACGAAGCGCTGCGCGTTCAGACCCGGCTGGCCGATGTACCCGCGGGCCACCCCGTATCCCGCGAGGTACAGCTCTCCGATCCCGCGGTCCGGGACCGGTGCGAGCCCGGCATCGAGCACGTAGTGACGGCTGCCGAGCACGGAGGCACCGAGATGCGGTCGGCGGTCCTCGCGGATGGGGGCGACCAGACTGTCCACGGTCGTCTCGGTCGGCCCGTAGAGGTTCACGGCATGGACCCCCTCCCGCGCGGCGAGCGCGGCCCAGAGGTCGTCGCCCACGGCCTCCCCGCCGAGGGCGATCTCGGTGGGATGGTGCGGGCCGGTCAGGAGTCCCGCCGTGAGCAGGACCTCGGCGAAGGACGGCGTGGTCTCGAGGGCGTCGATGCGCTGCTCGGCGAGATGGGCGACGAGGCGTTCGGGGTCGCGTCGCACCTCGTCGGAGACGATGTGGATCTCGTGCCCCGAGACGAGCCACAGCAGCGGATCCCACGAGGCGTCGAAGGACAGGCCGGCCGTATGGGCGGCGCGCAGCGGGCGCCCGAGCCGGGTCGCGGCGGGGTCATGGAGCGTCCTGCGGTGCTGCTCGAGAAGGGCATGGAGCGAGCCGTGCTCGACAGCGACGCCCTTGGGTCGGCCGGTGCTCCCGGAGGTGAAGATGACGTAGGCGAGGTCGTCGGGACCCACCCGGGGCAGGTGGACCGGAACGCTCTCGGGACGGCGCCAGGCAGCGGTCTCGGTGTCGACCAGCAGGGTCGGCAGGGTCCAGACGGCGCCGTCCTCCCGGTCGGCCTCCTGCTGCTCGACGGTCGTCAGCAGCGCGGCGGGCCCCGCATCCTCCAGCATCTGCGCGACGCGGCCGACGGGGTAGGCAGGGTCCAGCGGCACGTAGGCGGCGCCGGCCCGAAGGATCCCGAGGACCAGTGCAGGGAGGTGGACCGTGCGGCCCACGCGGACGGCGACGCGGTCGCCGGGTCCCACGCCCCCGCGCACGAGGGACTGGGCGAGGCGGGTCGACTCGGCGTCGAGCTCCTCGAAGCTGCGTTCGCCATCGGGCGCGACGACGGCCCGGGCGCTCCCGCGCCGTTCCACGGACGCTGCGACGGCCTCGAGGACGGTCCCCGGAACGTCGTCCGACGGGGCGCCGCGGCCGGTGGCGAGCAGCGCCTCCTGCTCGGCCCTGTGCATCAGCGGAGGCGAGACCGCGCTCGTGCCGGCCGTGGAGTCGAGCAGCGAGTCGAGAAGTCGGAGCAGCCGCTCGCCGTGCTCCTGCAGCGACTGCTCGGAGTGCAGTGCGGCATCGCCCTCGAGCCGCAGCACGGGGTCGACGGCGTGGCTGCGGAGGTCGCCGAGGACGATCGAGAGGTCGCGCACGGGACCCGTGGACAGGATGTGCACCGTCCCCCGGGCAGCACCCAGGCGCAGGTCATCGATGACCGGGAGCAGGTTGACCGAGGGGCCGGGGTGGGAGGAGGCGCCCTCGAGCTCCTCGACGCGGAACCGCTGATGCCCGACAGCGGCGCGGACGGCGTCCCCGGTCCTGCCGATCACGTCGGCGAACGAGTCGGTGGGACCGACCTTCACCCGCAGCGGGAGGACGCTGGAGAGCATGGACGGTGTCGTTTTCGCGACCCGGCCACGGCGGGCGGTGACCGGCAGGCCGATGGGCACGACGTCGGTGCCCGTCATACGGGCCATGTAGACGGCGACCGCTGCGATGAGGGTCTTGGGCAGGTCGCGCTCGAGGGCGGCGAGCCGGGCGGTGCGCTGGGCGCCGAGAGGGACCCGGGCACGGATCACCCGGCTCGCGATGCCGTGGGATCGGCCCTCGAGGCCCTCGGAGGAGACCTCGCCGGCCAGGGCCCGTTGCCAGTGCGCAGCGTCCGCGGCGTGCTGCGGGGAGCTCTCGTAGGCCTCCAGGTCGTGCTGGAGGGCGGTGAGCGAGGGGAGGGGCGAGGGCAGCCGTGCCAGCACATGGGCGACGCCGGGTGCGAGGCGCCGGGGCAGCCGTGAGCCCGGGAGGACGCGGGCCAGGCGGGAGTACGTCTCGGCGATGTAGCGCAGGGCGATGACGGCTGAGTAGCCGTCGATCTGGATGTGGTGGACGCGCAGGAAGAACAGCGAGCGATCCTCACCGACGAGGTAGAGCGTCGCTCCGAGGAGGTCGTCCCCGTGCATGTCCCGCGGCGTGGACATCTCCTGATCCATGTCGAGGTGCGCGGCGTCCTCGGCCGCGTCGGGTCCCAGGTGGCGCAGGTCGCGCACCCGCACCAGATCCGCCGTGGGCCGCGGGCGGTGAATCTCCGCGTAGGGCCCGGCGGCGTCCTCGCCGATGCGCAGGCTCAGCGCGTCCAGATCTGTGGCGGCCTTGGTCAGGGCCAGGTTCAGCAGAGCGGGGTCGATCGGGCCCCGCAGATCCAGGAACTGCCCGATCTGATAGGTCGGGTTGTCCGGATCCAGGTGCTGCGCGTACCAGATGCCGCGTTGAGCCGCGGTCAGCGGGAGGTGGCCGGTGGGTGCTGACGTGGCCGAGGGCATGCGCATCCTCATGAAGGGGAGGTCTCCTCTATGCGGTGGTGACGGGGAACGACGATCCGTGCGCCTCGGTCACTGCTGGAACTGGCCGAGCTGCAGCGTCCCGAGCAGTCCGTCGGCGTCGACGAGCGGACCGTCCACGAGCGGTCCCTGGATGAGCGTGCTGTCCGAGCCGATGTTCGTGGAGGTGTCGCCGGCAGCGCTCGCCGGGGCGACGAGGGCGATGCCCGCGACTCCGAGCACAGCGGTGGTGATGGTGATACGGCGGATGCGATGGGACATGATCGACGACTCCTCGGTCGGTGGAACGGCTGTCGGCGCCCGGGCGGCGGAAGCCGCGCCGGACTGAGGAGGTTCGACGCCGACGCCGCATCGGATTGGTCCGCGGTCGGCATCTGCTCGATCCGTCACACACCGGGCCCCGTCCGAGCCCGCCGACGGGGCCCGGCACCCCTCCCGGAGAGAGGACCGGGAGACGGACCCGGCAGACGGGAGAGCGCGGCGCAGGGCGTCCGGGTGCCCCGGTGTCCGGGCGTCCGGGTGCCCCGGCGTCCGGGTGTCCGGGTGTCCGGCCGTGCGGGCGCGTGGAGGCTTCCGCCGGGGAGGCGGGGTGTCTACGCTCCGGGGATGGACGAACTCACTCCCCGGCGGTGGTGGACCGGGCCCTTCGACGTCGAGCGGCTCGCCGGGGAGGCGGTGGAGGGACTGCGCGAGGCGGCCGACGAACTCGCCACCTCGCGCGGGTTCGAGGTGGCTCTCGGAACCACTCCGGAGCTGATCGCCGCCTCCTTCGCCGCGTACGAGAATCTGCGACGGGACGGCCGTGCCCCCGCCGCATGGGCGGAGCTGTCAGGATTCGTCGCCGCCCGGGACGGCTGGGTGCGCCTGCATGGCAACTATCCGCACCATGCTGCCGTGATCCGTGAGGTGCTCGGTGTCGACGGGCGGCGAGGGCTCGAGCGCGCCGCCTCGCGCTGGGACGCATCGGACTTGGAGGAGGCCATCACCGCGGCCGGCGGCGTCGCTGTGGCGGTTCGCACCCGTACGCAATGGGAGGCGCATCCTCAGGCGCGGGCGGCGTCCGATGCGCCGTGGTCCGAGGTGAGCGATCGCGGAGACCGCCCCGGATCGGGCGGACCTGCGGACCGACGCGCTGGACGCGGAGCGGGGCACGGGGGCTTCGAGGCGGCCGACGGACACGAGCGCGGGGGAAGAAACCTGCTCGAGGGTGTGCGAGTGCTCGACCTGACTCGGGTCATCGCAGGGCCCACCTGTTCGCAGGTGCTCGCCTGCCTGGGGGCGGACGTGCTGCGCATCGATCCGCCGCAGCGACCGGAGATCCTCGAGCAGCACCTCTCCACCAGCATGGGGAAGCGCTCCGCAGAGGTCGATCTGCGCCGTGACGCTGATCGGGTGCGGACTCTCGCTGCAGACGCCGACGTCATCCTGACCGGGTACCGTCCCGGTGCTCTGGAGCGATTCGGCCTGGGGACGGAGGCGCTCGAGGCGATCGCCCCGCAGGCCGTCATCGTCTCGCTCTCCGCCTGGGGCGAGGGCGGGCCCTGGGGGAGACGCATCGGTTTCGACTCCATCGTGCAGGCGGCCACCGGCATCGCCGTCGACTGCGGCACGGCGGACCGTCCCGGCGCGCTGCCGGTGCAAGCGCTGGACCATGCGAGCGGTCATCTCATGGCCGCACGGGTCCTCGAAGCCCTGGCCCGTTCCCGTGCGTGCACGATCCGGATCAGCCTGCTCGGTGCTGCTCACCAGCTGCTTTCCGGGCCTCCTCCGCCCGAGGTGGAACCGGCAGCCCTCGGGATCCCGCGTGTGCGGCTCGACTCCGCCGTCGGGACGCTCGACCTCGTGCCGCCTCCCCTCCTGATCGACGGTCGCACGATCGAACGACCCGTCGGGGACTACGGCGCCGCGGACGCGTCCTGGCGAGGATGATCGCCCGA
This sequence comes from Brachybacterium sp. JB7, assembly GCF_003335205.1. NCBI lineage: Bacteria > Bacillati > Actinomycetota > Actinomycetes > Micrococcales > Dermabacteraceae > Brachybacterium > Brachybacterium sp. JB7. The sequence goes on from NZ_QPGN01000005.1 coordinate 13,706, forward strand.
CGATCCCGGGAGAGCAGCCGTCGAGCCCGGCCGAGCATCGAACGGAGAGGGCCGTCCGGCCCGGCGCAGGCTCAGCCGAGCAGCTCGCGGATGTCGTCGGCCGTCATCGCGGAGCGGAAGGCGTCCCCACCGTCGGTGAAGGCGTCGAACAGCTCGGCCTTGCGGCGCTGCAGCGCGAGCACCTTCTCCTCGATCGTGTCCTCGGCGACCATCCGATAGACCATGACCTGGCGCTCCTGACCGATGCGGTGGGCACGGTCCACGGCCTGGTTCTCAGCCGCCGGGTTCCACCACGGGTCCAGCAGGAACACGTAGTCCGCCTCGGTGAGGGTGAGGCCGAAGCCGCCCGCCTTCAGCGAGATGAGGAACACCGGGGCGTCGCCCTCGCGGAAGCCGGCCACGGCGCCGTCGCGGTCCCGGGTGGAGCCGTCGAGGTGCGCATAGCCGATGCCGCGTGCGGAGAGCTCGTCGGCCACGCGGTCCAGGTACGAGGTGAACTGGCTGAACAGCAGCACCCGGTGACCCCCGCCGATGACCTCCTCGAGCCGGTCGAACAGAGCCTCCAGCTTGGAGCTGGGCACATCGGCGTAGGCCTCGGCATCGACCAGGCCGGGATCGATCGCCATCATCCGCAGCAGGGTGAGGGAGCGGAACACGATGAACCGCTGCCGGTCCAGGTCGGTGTCCAGGATGCCTAGCACCTTCTTGCGCTCGCGCTGCAGCACCGAGTCGTACACCGCCCGGTGCTCCTCGCCGAGGGTCACGGTGAGCACCTCCTCGTGCTTCGGAGGCAGCTCGGTGGCCACCAGCTCCTTGGTGCGGCGCAGCAGGAACGGACGCACCCGTCGGCGCAGGAGCTCCATCCGGTCGGGATGCTCGCCGGTCTCGATCGGCAGCGTGTAGCGCTGGCGGAAGCCGTTCGCGCCGCCGAGCAGACCGGGGGTGACCAGGTCGAGGATCGACCAGAGGTCGTCCAGCGAGTTCTCCATCGGGGTGCCGGTGATCGCGAGCCGGAAATCGGCGCGCACGCCCTTGGCGGCACGGTGCGTGCGGGAGCGACGGTTCTTCACGAACTGCGCCTCGTCGAGCACGAAGCCCTGGAACGGGCGGGCGGCGAAGTCCTCCTCATCGATGCGCAGCACGGCGTAGCTGGTGACCACCACGTCGGCGCCGGCGATCTCGGAGGCCAGGTCCGCGCCACGAGCGGCGCGGGTGCGGTCCAGGACGCGCACGTCCAGACCCGGAGTGAAGCGCTCCGCCTCGCGCCGCCAGACGGGCAGCACGGAGGAGGGCGCCACGACGAGGAACGGGGGAGCGGAGGCGGCGCCCGCAGCACCCGCAGCACCCGCAGCGTCTGCTGCGCCCGCGGCACCCGAAGCGCCTGCCCGTTCCCGGGCGTGGGCGATGAGGGCGAGGGTCTGGACGGTCTTGCCCAGGCCCATGTCGTCGGCCAGCACGCCGCCCAGGCCGTGGGCGAACAGGAAGGCCAGCCAGGAGTAGCCCTCGAGTTGGTAGGGGCGCAGCTCGGCATGCAGTGCGTCGGGCAGAGCCGGCGCGGAGGTCTCCGCGAGCTCCTTTGCGCGGCCGACGGTGCGATCCCACTCGGCGCTGGCATCCGTCTCGTCGGCCATCTCCTCGAGGTCGTTCCACATCTCGACCTGGAAGCGGCTGAGGCTCTGGCGCTCGGGCTCCCACTCCGCGAGCGCCTCGCCCTCACGGATCAGCTCGCGCAGCGTGTCGAAGGCCGGATGGTCCAGCGAGAAGTAGGTCTTGTCCGGGAGCAGGAGCTTGCTGCGGCCGCGGGCGAGCGCGACGAACAGCGAGGGGAAGGGGATCGAACGCCCCTCGATCGTGATCTCGAAGCCGAGGTCGAACCAGTCGTGCTTGCCGGGGGACGCCTGCTGGGTGACCCGCACCTTTGGCGCGCCGTCGAGCTCGCGGTAGCTGTGGCGGGTGCCGACGACTTCCGTCTCGACATGGTCCATCGCGTCGAGCGCGTCGAGCACGTGCTCGGAGAACAGGGCGGTGTCGGGACCGCTGAGCAGCTCGGGCGTCTCCGAGCCCGCCTGGGGCCACAGCGTCATCGCCTCGGCGACCACCGCCTCCTCATGGGCGATGTCCCGGTGCGCCCCCTGGCGCTGGTCGATCGGCAGCACCCGGTCGGGGTCGTGATAGTGCCACGACCACCGCAGCGTGAGCCGGTCGCCGGAGGCATAGGACGCCGTCAGACGCAGGCTGGGGCGCCGCGCCGCCGGGAGCGGGACGCTGCCGTCCACGCTGGTCACCGAGGTGAGGGAGCGCAGCTTCGGGTACGCGACCTCGAGGAACGACTCGCGATCGGCCGCGGGGACCCGCAGCGGCCGACGGCGCTGCAGCAGCGGCCGCAGGGTGCGCGGAACCGGTGAGGGCAGGGGAGCGATCCGGGCGGCGAGGGCGTCCTCGCCGTGCGGTGCGACGTCGAGCACCCCGGCGGCGCCCATCAGCCGGGCATGCGGTGCGCGCTCGCCCTCGAGGTCCACGCGCGGCGTCACGTCGAGGTCGCCGGACTCGTCGACGACCTGCAGGTCGAGACCCGCATCGGCACTGCTCAGCAGGGTGATCGAGGTCAGACCGCTGCCGGGGAGGAACTCCACGCCGGCGTCGCGAGCATGGACCAGGGACTGCCACAGCAGGGGCGAGGTGATCGTGTTCAGCCACAGATGATCGATCGCCCCGCTGGAATAGGAGCGCTCGGCGGAGGCGGAGGCGAACACGCGGGTGAGGGCCTCGGACTGCACGGCGTCGTACTCGCGGCCGCCCAGGCGGCCCTCGAAGGTCCGCCAGGACAGCTCCCCCTTGATCCAGGTGCCCTTGCGGCCGCGGGTCAGGGGACGCACTCCCAGCCAGAGGTCGGCGTCGGAGTCGAGATCCGCCGCCGTGGCGGGCTCGCGGTTCTGACGGGACGCTCCGGCGCCGCCGGTGCCGGCCTCGAGATCGAAACGGATCGCCAGCGGACGCGGAGCGGTCGCCGGAGCGCCGGTGCGTGAGCTGGTGCCGGCCAGCAGGGGGCGCAGCACGCTGCGCCATTCGGCCGGCGGCGCGGACTTCTCGGCCCGGTCCCCGAGGTCGTTGAGCCGGTACAGGAGCGCGGCGACGTGCTCGCAGCTCCCCTCCGACGGGCAGCTGCACTGGGAGCCGCGCGGGCGCCAGAGCCCTCCGGGGGCCGACGGCAGGAACCGCCGGGAGACGGAGTCGTCGGCATATTCCTCGAGCAGGACCCGGGCGTGCTGGACGGTTCCGCCGTCATCGGTGACGTCCGCGGTGACCGTCGAGGACTCGCCGTCCCAGACGAGATCCTCGACACGCCCGCCGCGGGCTCGCGCGAGTCCTCGGCCCGCGGAGCGGTCGCCCACGTGGTGGCTGATCGCCGACGGCAGCAGACGGGGGAGGAGGACTGGATCAGGCATAGCTACCAAAGTAACTGCGCCGCGGCCTTCATGCCGGGACGGCGGCGTCTCAGCGGGTAGTCTCACAGCGAACTCCTGGCCCGGGCCGTGCTCCACGGCGGGCCCCGCCGGGACGATGACATCCCCGTCCTCGTGAGGAGAACACCTGTGGCACGACTGTTCGGAACCGATGGAGTGCGCGGCCGCGCGAACGTCGACATCACCGCTGAGCTCGCGGTCGAGCTGTCCGTGGGCGCCGCTCACGTGCTGGGCACCCTGGGAGCCTTCGGCGGCACGCGCCCCCGGGCGATCGTCGCGCGCGATCCGCGCCCGTCGGGGGACTTCCTCTCCGCGGCGGTCTGCGCCGGACTCGCCGCCGCCGGGGTCGACGTGCTCGACGCCGAGGTGCTGCCCACCCCGGGCCTGGCCTACCTGGTCCAGTCCACCGGGGCGGACCTGGGCGTGATGATCTCCGCATCGCACAACCCTGCGCCGGACAACGGCATCAAGTTCTTCGCGCGCGGCGGCGTCAAGCTGCCCGACGAGGTCGAGGACGCCATCGAGGCCCGCCTCGGCGAGGAGTGGGACCGTCCGCAGGGCACCGAGGTCGGCTCGATCTCCCGCTACGAGGGTGCCGTCGAGGCGTACGTCGAGCATCTCGTCTCCACCCTGGACCGCTCCCTCGAGGGCCTCACGGTCGTGGCGGACTGCGCGAACGGCGCCGCGAGCGTCACCGGACCGCTGGCCCTGCGCGCGGCCGGCGCGACCGTGCACGTGATCGGCGATCGCAGCGACGACGGACTGATCAACGACGGCGTCGGCTCCACCCACCTCGAGCCCCTCCAGGCGGCGGTGCGCGAATACGGTGCGGACATCGGCGTCGCGTTCGACGGCGACGCGGACCGCTGCCTCGCGGTCGACGCCGACGGCGCGGTCATCGACGGCGACCAGATCATGGGGATCCTCGCCCTGGACCTCAAGGAGCGGGGCAAGCTCCACGACAGCACCCTCGTGGTGACGGTCATGAGCAACCTCGGCCTGAAGCTCGCCATGCGTGAGCACGGCATCATCCTGGGTCAGACGGGTGTGGGCGACCGCTACGTGCTGGAGGAGATGAACCTCGGCGGCTTCTCCATCGGCGGCGAGCAGTCCGGCCACGTCATCATCGCCGAGCACGCCACCACCGGGGACGGCGAGCTGACCGCTCTGCACCTGCTGCAGCGCATGGCCGAGACCGGCCGCACCTCCCGCGAGCTGGCCGACGTCATGACCCGCCTCCCGCAGGCGCTCCTCAACGTCAAGAACGTCGACAAGGCGCGCGCCACGATCGACCGCGGCGTGCTCGACGCCGTCGCCGCCGCCGAGACGGAGCTGGGCGAGACCGGTCGCGTGCTGCTGCGCCCGTCCGGCACCGAGCCCGTCGTGCGGGTGATGGTCGAAGCACCGTCCGACGAGGTCGCCACCGAGATGGCCGGGCGCCTGGCCACGATCGTCCGCGACCGCGTCGGCCTCTGACTGCGCTGGCGCCTGACTGCGCTGGCGTCTGACTGCGCTGGCGTCTGATCGCGCTGGCGTCTGCGTCCGCCCCTGATCGTGCCGACCTCTGACCGCGCTGGCCTCTGGCACTGCGGCCCACATCCGGCCGCTGACTCCCCGCGCCCCGGCTCCTGCAGGCGGCCCGGCACCCCACGTCGCCCCGACACTGCACGGCGCCGGGGCCTCGCGGCGTTCCGGCCCTTGCAAGCCGCCCGGGTCCAGCCCACGGCCGGAACCTCACGGCGTTCCGGCTCGCCGAGGTGCCCAGGGCGGGCCGTGGCGCCTCTGCCACCGAGTTATGTACCGCTACGACCGATGCTCGGCCCGGCATCGGTCGTAGCGGTACATTTCTCGCCGCTTGCCGCTTGCCGCTTGCCGCTCGCCGATTGCCACTTGCCACTCGCCGCTCGTCGCTCGTCGCTCGCCGATTGCCACTTGCCACTCGCTCCTCGCCGCTCGCTCGTTGCGGGTGGATGCAGGTCGCGCGCGGTGCGGCGCACCCTGCAGGGTGCGAAGGGAGCAGGCGGGCTCAGACCTTGCGCATGAGGACCGAGTGCACGTGGTGGCTGCCGTCCTTGCGCAGCACGAGGTCCGCGCGGCCGCGGGTGGGGAGCACGTTCTCGGTGAGGTTCGGGCCGTTGATGGTGCGCCAGATCCGCTGCGCCGTCTGCACGGCCTGCTCATCGGAGAGGTCGGCGTAGCGCCGGAAGTAGGAGCGGGGGTCGGAGAACGCGGTGCGTCGCAGCTGGAGGAAGCGGTCGACGTACCAGCGCTGGACGTCCTCGACCCGAGCGTCGACGTAGACGGAGAAGTCGAAGAAGTCCGAGACCGCCATGCCCAGGCGTCCGTCGCGACGGGGGCGGGCCGGCTGCAGCACGTTCAGGCCTTCGAGGATCAGCACGTCGGGCTGCTCGACCACCACGCGCTCGTCCTCGAGGATGTCGTAGGTCAGGTGGGAGTACACCGGAGCCTCCACGCGGTCATGACCGGACTTCACGTCGGCCACGAAGCGCAGCAGGCCGCGGCGGTCATAGCTCTCCGGGAAGCCCTTGCGGTCCATGATCCCGCGTGCTTCGAGCTCGGCGTTGGGCAGCAGGAACCCGTCGGTCGTCACCAGCTGCACCTGCGGGGTCTCGGGCCAGCGGGCCATCAGCTCGCGCAGGAGGCGGGCGGTGGTCGACTTGCCGACGGCCACGGAACCGGCGACGCCGATGATGTACGGGGTGCGCTGCTGGGGCTGGGCGAGGAAGTCCTCGCGTGCGCGCCGCAGGGTCTGCGCCGCGGCGACCTGGATGTTCAGCAGGCGCGAGATCGGTCGGTAGACGGCATCGACCTCCTGGAGGTCGATGCGCTCGCCGAGACCGCGCAGACGGGTGACGTCCGCTTCGACCAGCGGCAGGGGGGTCTGTCGGGACAGCCGTGCCCAGTCCTCCCGCGGGATCTCCTCGAACGGGGTGACGGTGCTCGACGCTGAACCGGCCTTCATGTCGGCAATTCTCCCAGCATCGGGGACCGTTTCTCGCCATCTGGCTGTGAGAAGCGACCCGGAAGCGCAGGAAAAGTGCGCCGACAGCGTGCCGAGCCCGCGCCGAAGGAGCGTCGGCGGTGCGCCCAGGGCACCGTCGCGAGTGCGCCGAGTGCGCCGAGTGCGCCGAGGACGCCGTCGCGGGCGCGCTGGGGTCGCCCTCGTCGGCCGATACCGACCCTGATGCCTATGCCGAGCCCAATCCCGATCCCGATCCCGATCCTGAGCCCGATCCCAATCCCGATCCCGAGCCCAATCCCGACCCCGATCCTGATGCCGACCCCGAGCCCGAGCCCGATGCCGACCCCGATCCCGGACCGGCGAGGCGGGAGGGCGCGTCGACAAGTCAGTGCATGGACGAGGCCCGTGCATGAACGTGACCGACCGTGCTCACGTTCGACCATCCCCGGGCAGGGGACCCGGCAGAGGTGAGGAAGGCCTCGCGGCAGAACGGCCCTGGGCCCGAGAATCGGGGCGCTGATCATTAGCGTGAGCAGCATGTGTGGAATCGTCGGATACGCAGGCCCGAAGGCCTCAGCCCCCTCCTCCCGTCCCGTGGACGTCGCCCTCCAGGGCCTCGCCCGCCTCGAGTACCGCGGATACGACTCCGCCGGTGTCGCCGTGATCGATGACGACGCCGTGCGCGTCACCAAGCGCGCCGGCAAGCTCGCCAACCTCCGCGAGGCGCTCGCCAAGAGCTCCGGCAGCACCGAGACCACCGGGCGCGTCGCGATCGCCCATACCCGCTGGGCGACCCACGGCGGCCCCACCGACACCAACGCCCATCCCCACCTCGGCGGCCACGACCACGAGCTCGCCGTCGTGCACAACGGGATCATCGAGAACTTCGCGACCCTGCGCGCCGACCTCGAGGCTGACGGCTTCCGCTTCGCCTCCGAGACCGACTCCGAAGCCGCCGCCCACCTGGTGGCGCGCGAGATGACGCAGACCGGCGACCTCACCGAGGCGATGCGCCGCGCCGCCGCCTCCCTCGAGGGCGCCTTCACCCTCCTGGCCGTGCACCGCGATGCCCCGGACACCGTGGTCGCCGCCCGCCGCAACTCCCCGCTGGTGGTCGGTCTCGGTGACGGCGAGAACTTCCTCGGCTCGGACGTCGCCGCCTTCGTCGACTCCACCAAGGAGGCGCTCGAGATCGGTCAGGACCAGGTCGTCACCGTCACCGCGGACGACGTGCGGATCATCGGCTTCGATGGCGCGGAGGTCACCGACGCCGCGCGCTACACGATCGAGTGGGACGCCGCGGCCGCCCAGAAGGGCGGCTACCCCTCCTTCATGGCCAAGGAGATCCACGAGCAGGCCGGCGCCGTGGCCGACACCTTGCTGGGACGCCTGGAGAACGGCTCCCTCAAGCTCGACGAGATGGACATCGACCCCTCCGTGCTGCGCAGCGTCGACAAGATCGTCGTCGTCGCCTGCGGCACCGCCGCCAATGCCGGTGCCGTCGCGAAGTACGCGATCGAGCATTGGTGCCGTATCCCCACCGAGGTGGAGCTCGCCCATGAGTTCCGCTATCGCGATCCCGTCGTCACCGAGAAGACCCTCGTGGTGGCCATCTCGCAGTCCGGCGAGACCATGGACACCCTGATGGCCGTGCGCCACGCCCGTGAGCAGGGCGCCAAGGTCATCGCCCTGTGCAACACCCGTGGCTCGACCATCCCGCGAGAATCCGACGCCGCGCTGTACCTGCACGTCGGCCCCGAGATCGCCGTCGCCTCGACGAAGGCCTATCTCGGCCAGATCGCTGCCTGCTACCTGCTGGGCCTGTTCCTGGCCCAGGTGCGCGGCAACCTCTACCCCGACGAGATCGCGGCGCTCATGAGCGATCTCGAGCAGATCCCCGACCAGATCCAGCAGGTGCTGGACAGCTCCTCCCAGGTCGAGCGGCTCGCCCAGGACATGAAGGACGCCACGAGCGTGCTGTTCCTGGGCCGCCACGTCGGCTACCCGACCGCCATGGAGGGCGCGCTCAAGCTCAAGGAGATCGCCTACATCCACGCCGAGGGCTTCGCCGCCGGCGAGCTCAAGCACGGTCCGATCGCACTGGTCGAGGAGGGGCAGCCGGTGTTCGTCATCGTGCCCTCCCCGAACGGTCGCCACTCGCTGCACTCCAAGGTGGTCTCGAACATTCAGGAGGTGCGCGCCCGCGGTGCCCGCACCCTGGTGATCGCCGAGGAGGGCGACGACGCGGTGGTGCCCTACGCCGACGAGGTGATCCGGGTGCCCGCCACCCGCACCCTGTTCGCCGCGCTGCTCACCGTGATCCCGCTGCAGATCTTCTCGTGCGAGCTCGCGACCGCGAAGGGCCTGGACGTGGACCAGCCGCGCAACCTCGCGAAGTCGGTCACCGTCGAGTGATCGATCGCGATCGACCCTGAGTGAGCGTCCGTGAGCGACTCCCAGGAGCAGCTCTCACGAACGCTCCCCGAACGACCCTCACGAGCGACCCTCACGAGCGACGCCCGCAAGCGACTGCCGCGAGTGATGCCCGGCGGCCAGAGATGCTCGCAGCGGCGGGCACGAGCCTGTGACCTGCGCTCTCACCGACTCCCTGGTCCGAGTGTGATACTGCGAGGATGAGCAGTTTCCCGACCGCGACGCCGATGCCCGGCCCCGATGACGACTTCGGGGGCCGGGCGTTCGCGCCCCGTGAGGACGGCACCGTGGTGGGCGTGGGCATCGACGTCGTGGAGATCCCGCGGCTGTCGGCGATGCTCGAGCGCACCCCGGCACTGCTGGCGCGCCTGTTCACCCCGCGCGAGCGTGACCTCTCCGACGCCTCCCGCGCCGCCCGCGTTGCCGCGAAGGAGGCCGTGGGCAAGGCGCTCGGTGCCCCCGGGGACTTCTCCTGGCAGGACGTCACCGTCGAGCGCACGACGGTCCGCCGACCTTTCCTGCGACTGCGCGGGGCGACCCTGCGCGCGGCCGAGGCAGCGGGCGTGGAGCATCTGCACCTGTCGCTCTCGCACGACGGGCACATCGCCACGGCGATCGTCGTCGCCGAGCGCGGTGCCGGCACCGCAGGGTCGTCGCCGACCGGGCTCGCCGGGCCCGGGCTGCTCGACGCGACGCGAGCAGCCCGACCTGACGCGACCGGTTCTGCGGACGGAGGATCCACCGATGAAGGATCCGCCGACGCAGGATCTGCGGACGAAGGACCTGCCGACGAGGGGGAGTCATGATCACCGGATACACCGCCCAGGCCATCCGCTCTGCCGAGGAGCCGCTGCTCGCGGCCGGTGAGGCTCTCATGCAGCGTGCGGCCCGTGCCCTCGCCGGGCGCATCGCGGAACGCCTGCGCACTCGGGAGGAGCCCCGTCTGCTCGTGCTCGCAGGGCGCGGAGCGAACGGCGGCGACGCTCTCCACGCCGCGGCGATCCTGCGTCGCGAGGGCACAGGGATCGACGTGATCGCCACCGGGGACGACCTGCATGTCGAGGGTGAGGATGCGCTCCGCGCTGCCGGTGGCACCGTCCATGCCCTCTCCGATCTCGGCCCCGAGGATCTGCATGAGCGCCTCGCCGACGCCGATCTGGTGCTCGACGCGATGGTCGGCCTCGGAGGGCGCCCCGAGATCCCCGCACGCCTCGCCCCGCTGCTCGAGACGGTGCGACGCAGCGGCGTCCCCGTGCTCGCCGTCGACCTGCCCAGTTTCGTGGATGCGACCACCGGCCGCGCCGCGTCCGGAGCGCTCCCGGCCGTGGAGACCGTGACCTTCGGGGCCGTGAAGGCAGGGCTGCTGCTGCCCGGCGGCGCCGAGCTCGCGGGCGACCTCCACCTGGTCGGCATCGGCGTGGAGGACCAGCTGCCGGTGCAGCCCGCCGTGCAGCGCCTGGAGAGCGCCGACGTCGCCGCGCTGTGGCCGCATCCCGGGCGCGAGGCCAGCAAGTACACGCGCGGGGTGGTCGCGATCGCCGCCGGCAGTCCGCGCTTTCCCGGTGCCGCCGTGCTCGCCGCCTCCGGGGCCGCACGCTCCGGCGCCGGGATGGTGCGACTCATCGCCCCTCAGGAGGTCCTCGACCTCGTGCTGCATACCCGCCCCGAAGTGATCGGGCATCCGAGCACGCATATCGATCTCGAGGAGATCGGGCGCACGCAGGCCCTCGTCGTCGGCCCCGGACTGTCGGGTGAGGATCCTCGCACCCGGGACGGCGTCGACATCCTGGCGGTGGGCGGCGACCTCGAGCGCGGAGTGATCGACGCCGGAGGCCTCGACGCCCTCACGGCGGATCATCGTTTCGGGCAGCACGTCGTCCTCACCCCGCACCGCGGCGAGGCCGAGCGGATCGCCGCCCGGCTCGACGTGGACCCCGGTCTGCCCGGGGCCGACCTCGCCCCCGCTCTCGCGGCCGTGACCGGCGCGACCGTGCTGCTCAAGGGGGCGATCACGCTCATCGCCCCGGGCGACGCGCGACCGCTGCGGCGCGAGGCGCACGACGCCACCTGCAGCTCGCCACCGCCGGCACGGGGGACGTCCTCGCGAGGCGCTCGGGACCCTGCTCGCGCGGCCTGGACGGTCCCGATGCGGCGGCGCGCGCGATCCTCCACGGCCGCGCGCGGCCTCCTCCGGTCCTCCGGGGGCCGCCTGCCCCTGGTCGCCCTGGACGTCGCCGACCGCCTCCCGGCCGCGCTCGGGGCTATCCTGACGGACGCCCTGTCGTGATCCAAGGAGCCCGATGACCATTCCGATCCCCGCCGAGGACCCTCGGCACGTGCCCAACCGGGCCGTGATCGACCCGTCCGCGATCACGCAGAACACGCGTGCGCTGACGGGGCTGCTCGAGGAGCACACCGCCCTGATGGCCGTGGTGAAGGCCGACGGCTACGGCCACGGCATGCTCACCGCGGCCCGCGCCGCCCTCGAGGGCGGCGCCACCTGGCTGGGCGTCGCCCATCCCGCCAGCGCCCTGGCACTGTCCCGCGCCGGTCTCGACGTGAACATCCTGACCTGGCTGTACGAGCCGCACACGGCCGAGACGGTGCTCCCCGAGGTGATCAGCTCGGGGATCAATGTGTCCGTCGGCTCCTCCGCGATGCTCGAGCTGGTCTCCGCCGCCGCCCGCCAGGCGGATCGCCGTGCCCGTGTGCACCTGAAGATCGACACCGGCATGGGACGCAACGGCGTGCTCCCGGAGCAGGTCCGCGAGATCGGTGCGGCCATGCGCGAGGACGACTTCATCGAGATCGCCGCCGCCTGGACCCATCTCACCGATGCGGATGATCCGTCGGACCCCTCCACCGATCAGGAGGTCGCGCGCTTCGACTCCGCCTGCGAGGCGCTCGAAGAGGAGGTGGGGCCGATCCCGCTGCAGCACCTCGCGAACTCCGCAGCCCTGCTCACCCGGCCCGATCTGCACCGCGACCTCGTGCGTCCCGGGATCGCCCTGTACGGCTACCCTCCGGTGCCGACCGACGTGCCGCTGCGCCCGGCGATGACTCTCACCAGCCGGCTCGCGCTGGTCAAGGAGGTCCCGGAGGGGACGACCATCGGCTACGGGCGGATCCGGACCACGGACCGCCGCACTCGACTGGGCCTGGTTCCCATCGGCTACGCCGACGGCCTGCACCGCGTGGCCAGCGACCGCTGCGAGGTGCTCGTGCGCACCGCCTCGGCGGACAGCCGTGCCCTGCAGGTGGGCCGCATCAGCATGGATCAGATCGTCATCGACCTCGGCCCGGACTCCGATGCCTGTGCCGGTGACGAGGTGTTCCTCTTCGGCGACGCCGAGGGAGCGCCTACGGGGCCCGCGGCGACCACGGCCGATGACTGGGCTCGCGCCGCCGGGACCATCCCCTACGAGATCCTCACCTCCGTCGCCGGTCGGGTCTCGCGGGAGGTCCGCGCATGACCGGGAGCGGGAACGGCACCCTCGAGATCCGCACGGTCGACGCCGACGGCACGCGCGCTGTCGCGGTCGCCCTGGCCGCGGTGCTCCGCGCCGGTGACCTGCTCGTCATGGACGGTCCGCTGGGCGCCGGGAAGACCACCTTCACCCAGGGCCTCGGGGACGGCCTGGGCGTGCGCGGCCCCGTCGCCTCCCCGACCTTCGTCATCGAGCGCGTGCACCCCAGCCTCGCCGGCGGCCCCGCCCTCGTGCACGTGGACGCCTACCGCCTCGGTGGGGGAGGGGACATCGACGATCTCGACCTCGACGCCGACCTCGACCAGGCGGTGACCGTCGTCGAATGGGGCCGCGATCGCGTCGAGCACCTCGTGGACTCGTACCTGCTGCTCGAGCTGGAGCGCCCCGACCAGGTCGACGACCCCGACGATCCCGACGAGCCCCGCACCCTGCGGATCACCCCGAGCGGACAGCGCTGGGACGAGGTCGCCCGTGACCAGCTGGCCGCCGCGCTGACACCCGTGGGAGCGCGTCTCACGGAGAGCCCGACCCCTGAGGAGAACCGCTGATGCTGCTGGGAATCGACACCTCCGGCGCGGTGAGCGTCGCCGTCGCCTCGGGCTCCCTCGACGGCGAGCCGACGATCCGTGCTGTGCGCGGGGACGAACGCTCCCGCCATCACGACGAGGTGCTGCTGGCCCTGATCGACGAGGCGATGGCCGCTGCCGGCGCGCAGCGCAGCGACCTCACCGGCATCGTGGTGGGCCGCGGGCCGGGCCCCTTCACCGGACTGCGGGTGGGGCTCGTCGTCGCGCGGAGCATCGCGAGCGTCCTGGACGTGCCGCTGCACGGGCTCAGCTCGCTGGACGCCCTGGCCCATCAGGCGCTCGCCGGAGCCGGCACCGAGAGTGCGAGCGTCGGCGTGGCGCTCGATGCGCGTCGGCGCGAGGTGTACTTCGCGCGATACCGCCGCGACGCCGACGGGCGCGTGACCCGCGAGGCGGAGCCCGCTGTCGCCGCCCCCGCATCGATCGCGGACGAGCTCGCGGCCTGCGACCTGCTGGTCGGCTCCGGCGCCGCGCTCTACCCGGAGCTCCTCCCGGCGACCGCCGAGCTGGTGCATGCGGACGCCGGGCATCTGATCCTCGCCGCCGCGCAGCTGACCGTCCAGGGCACCGACCTCTCCAGCACGGAACCGATGTACCTGCGCGAGCCCGACGCCGCGAAGCCCACAGCCCGCAAGAGCGCGCTGGGCCGCTGAGATGGCGATCCGACCGCAGCAGCCCGGCCGCCGAGCCGACGACCCGGACTCCTCGGGCCCCGGGGAGGCGCCCACGGGCGGACCGATCTCGGGGGAGTGGTCCCTGCGGTCGGCGACGCTCGCCGACGTCGAGGAGATCGCCGTCGCCGAGCTCGACCTGTTCCCCGACGAAGCCTGGAACGTGTTCCAGCTGGCGGAGGAGATCGCGCATCCCGACCGGCGCTACGTGGTCGCCGCCCAGGGGGCCGACGCGACGGGCGAGCTGCTCGGCTACGCCGGGATCATGCTCACCGGCGACCTGGCGGATCTGCACACCATCGGCACCCGCCGCGAGGGAGCAGGAATCGGCCGCGCCCTCCTCGCCTGGTGCGAGGAGCAGGCACGGCGCGGTGGGGCGGAGCGAATGCTGCTCGAGGTGCGGGAGGACAACGACCGCGCGCGAGCCTTCTATGCACGGGCCGGCTACCAGGAGATCGATCGTCGCCGCGGCTACTACCGGATCCGGGGCCGGCGCATCGATGCCCTGGTCATGCAGCGTTCACTGACTGCCTGACTGCCTGACTGCCTGACTGCCTGACTGTGTGACCGGGTGAATGCGTGGCTGCCGACTTCCTGCCGCCTGCCTGGCTGGCTGAGAGCCTGAGCGATCGCGTGCCAGGCGGTTCACCCGTCGGCCGGACCATCGGGGATCCTGATCGGTCGGCCGCTCCATCGCAAGCCCGGCCACCTGTCGAATGCGCAAGCGGCCGGGCACGGCCTCACAGGTAGTCGCGGACCTTCTGGAACAGGTCGGGGTAGTGCGCCTGGAGCCGCACCACGCTGAGCCGGAGGCCGACGAGGAAGGCGACCACACCGACGACGACCGAGACCAGACCGGCCACCAGCAGCAGCATTTCGCTGCCCACGACGAGTCCCCAGATCGCCAGGATGATCGTCGGGATCTGCGGCACGAACACCGCGGCCATCGCGATGGCCATGGTGAGCATCGCATTCGCGCTCGAGGCGGACTTGTCCTTCATCGGGTTGGTGCCGGGGGAGGAGGCCGGATAGGGCAGGATCGCGGCGACCGCGACCGCGGCACCCCATCCGGTGATCATCGTGCCCAGGGATGCCAGCACCACCAGCGGGACCAGGTGCCCCATGCCGTACAGCAGCGGCATCGCCACGGTGACCACGACCACCGCGGGCACCATGATCACGGCGATGGCCGCGACGCGCCCCAGCATGTTCGCGCGCGCCGGCAGGTTCGCGGTGATGTTCACCCAGCCTGACGGGCCGTCGAAGCCGATCTCGTTGCACAGGGAGATGCCGCTGAGACCGCACATGAACACGGTCATCGCGAGCATCATCGGGCGGGACTCGGGGAGCATCAGGCCCATCGCCACGAAGAACACGATGATCAGCGGATAGATGCCGACGGCGGCGAGATAGCGGGTGTCGCGCCGCCAGTAGCGCAGCGACTTCCCCAGCACTGCGCCGAAAGCGGAGGGCTTCACGAACCGCGGCACCAGGGAGGAGACCTTGGTGGTGCCGGAGGAGGCATCACCGGTCAAGGCCGAGGTGAGCGAGGCATCCAGCGAGCGACGCCACCACTGCCACATCAGCGCGAACGTGGCGATGCCGATCACCGCGCGCAGCAGAGCCCGCAGCGCGTGCCCCTCGGCGAGATCCATCGGCACCGCGAAGAAGGCGCCGAAGGGTGTCCAGGCCAGCACGTCCACCACCCCGGGCAGCCAGCGCTGCACGAAGTCGACGTCGATCTCCGCGACCTTCTGCATGCTCAGCGAGAAGCCGTAGATCGCGGCGAACATGACCAGCATGCCGATGATGCCGCCGATCTCGCGGCCGCTGCGGGAGGAGGCGCGGCTCGCCGAATGGGCGAACCAGGCGCGCGGCAGCAGCAGGCACAGGGCGATGCCGGCGAGGTTGGCGGGGATCAGCAGCACCACGGCGGCGACGATCCAACCCGCACCCTGGCCGAACACGACCAGCCACAGCACCTCGAAGGCCGTGGCGATCGCGACGGCGAGCACCGTGAAGATGCTCGGCAGGCTCAGCGCGGCCGCGGCGAACATGCCCGGCTGGAGCTCCTTGGCGGAGCGCGGATACAGGGCGAAACGACGGGGGTCCAGGGTGTCGTCGAGACCGAAGGCCAGCACCGGGAGCAGGAACCACACCAGCACCGTCAGCGCCCCGAGACCGCGGATGATCATCGGGAACAGGTCGCCCTCGCCGCTCCACAGCGTGGCACCGAGGAAGGCGAAGACGAGGCCCACCATGCCTCCAAGGCCGTACAGCACCCCGATCAGGGTGCCGATGAGCTTGCCGACGTTCTTGCGGTAGGAGCGCTTCCACAGCGTCCACTTGAGCGTCAGCAGCAGGCGGACCAGGGACTTCTGGGAGATCGCGCCGTGGCGGACGTCCGTCGCCGAGGCGGTCGCGACGTGCTCGCTGCTCAGGACTCCAGCCATGACAGGCTCCCCTCCGCGACGTCGCCGCCGCCGACGAGATCGATGAACGTCTGGACGAGGCTGCCGCCCTGGCGGACCTCGTCGAGCGTGCCGTCCGCCAGCAGCTGGCCGTCGGCGATGATCGCGACGTGGCTGCACAGCCCCTCGACCAGCTCCATCACGTGGCTGGAGAGCACCACGGTGCCGCCGCCGTCCACATAGGCGGTGAGGATCTTCCGGATCACCTGTGCGGAGACCGGGTCCACCGCCTCCAGGGGCTCATCGAGCACGAGCAGCCGGGGCGCGTGCAGCAGCGCGCAGGCCAGCAGGATCTTCTTCGTCATGCCGGCCGAGTAGTCGACCACGAGCTTGCCGTCCTCGCCGGCGAGGTCCAGCGCCGTCAGCAGGGACAGGCTGCGCTCCTCGACGACATCGGCCTCCATCCCGCGGATCAGACCCACATAGGTGAGCAGCTCGCGTCCGGTGAGGCGGTCGAAGGTCTGCAGACCGTCCGCGAGCACGCCGATCTGGGCCTTCGCCGTGGTGGGATCCGCCCACATGTCCGTGCCGAGGATGTGGGCGGTGCCGCCGTTGGGTCGCAGCAGACCGGTCGCCATGGAGAGCGTGGTGGTCTTGCCGGCGCCGTTGGGGCCGACCATCCCGTAGAACGAGCCGCGGGGCACGTCCAGGGAGATCCCGTGGACCACCTCGGTCGAGCCGAAGGATTTGCGCAGCCCGCGGATCGACAGGGCCGACTGCGCGGAGACCGCGGCGTCGGCCGAGACCGGGGCGGCGACGCCGGTGACCGCTGCCGGATCGGCGGCAGGCCGCTCACCCGACTGCGGCGTGCTGGGATCGGGGTATCCGGGGGAGGCCGAGGAGGAGGGGTCGACGGTGTGCATGGGAACACGCTACCGAGACGAGCACCTCACGCTCTCCATCGGTCGGTCACGGGGCCCCCGACCTTCGTCGAATGGGTGACCTGCACGCCAGGGGGCGGAGCCGATTAGGATGCGCAGAGCCGCACTGGCCCGATGGAAGGAATCCCATGTCGAAGCTGAGCCCCACCTCGCGGGCACCGAGCCTCGCACCGGAGGTCGAGGAGATCCCGCTCGGGGTCCGACGGCTCGCGTCCTGGTCATGGCGGATCATCGTGATCGTCGCCGCGGCCGCACTGCTCCTGTGGGGTCTGCTGCAGGTCACGACGATCGTGATCCCGGTGCTCCTGGCCGTCCTGCTGGCCTGCCTGCTGACTCCGGTGGTCAAGCTGCTGACCCGCTACACGTTCCTGGGTCGCACAGCGGCCAGCGGCATCGCGCTGTTGGGGCTGCTCCTGGTCATCTCGGGCATGTTCACCCTCGCGGGGCGGCAGCTGATCACCCAGTTGGCCGACATCCAGGACAAGGCCGTCACCGGTTTCCAGTCCGTCATGACCTGGGCGACGACGACGTTCCAGATCGATGCGCCGATGATCGACTCGGCGATCGACGAGGGCCTCGCCAAGCTGCAGGACAACGCGGACACGGTGCTGAACTCGGCCGTCAGCACCGCAGCGGTCCTCGGCAACCTCGCCACCGGCGTCGTGGTGCTGCTGTTCACCCTGTTCTTCCTGCTCTCCAGCGGTTCGTCGATCTGGAGCTGGACGGTGGGTCTGCTGCCCCCGGCGGCTCGCGTCCCCACCCATGAGGCGTTCCGTCGCGGCTGGAAGGCGCTGTCGGCCTACGTCCGCACCCAGATCCTGGTCGCTGCGGTCGATGCGACGGGAATCGCGATAGGCATGGTCTTCCTCGGTCTCGGCTCCTATGCCGTGCCGATCTGGCTGCTCGTCTTCCTGTTCTCCTTCGTCCCGCTGGTGGGTGCGATCGCCTCGGGGGCGATCGCCATCCTCATCGTCCTGGTGCTGCAGAACTGGATCTTCGCTCTGATCATGCTCGGCATCGTGCTGGTGGTTCAGCAGCTCGAGAGCAACATCCTGCAGCCGATCCTGATGGGCAAGGCCGTCGAGCTGCATCCGCTCGCGGTGTTCCTCGGCGTCGCCGGCGGCGCGATGATCGCCGGCATCCCCGGCGCTCTGTTCGCGATCCCGCTGATCGCGTTCGTCAACGCGACCCTGCTGTACCTCGTCGGCCGCGACTCGAGCCCGGAGCTGGGCGTGGACACGATCGCCGCAGACCACTTCGCCTCGCTCGGAGGCAATCGCCCCGCCCACGTCACCGCGGGTGCCGACGCCTCGGACGACGGCGACGCGTCGGAGGGCACAGCCGCGTCGGACGCTCCTGGTGCGTCGGAGGGCGCAGCCGCGTCGGACGATGCCGGCGCGTCGGACGATGCGTCCACCTCGCAGGGTGTGCAGACCGCACCGGCGCCGCTTCCTGCCGGGGCTCGTGAGGGCCTCGCGGCCGAGGGCGCCACCGCGCCGCTCCAGGGTCGGCGCCGTTCCGACGGGGCCGACGGCACCGGCCGCGAGGATGGAGCTGACGGCGCGGACCGTCCGGCCGGAACCGGCGACGGCCAGGCCCCCGCGCAGGACCGCCAGAGCCCGTCGTCCCCCTCCGATCAGGACTCAGCGGACGGGAGATGAGCCAGGATCCGTCGGCCTCGTCCGGTCGGGACTGAGCGGACGGAGATACTGAGCGGACGGAGATACTGAGCGGACGGAGACGCCTTCGGGCGGCCCGCACGGACCACATGAGAGAGGCCCCCGATCCGGCTGATGCCGGGTTCGGGGGCCTCTCTCATGCGCTGCGGGGCGGCGCTGCGCTCGCTCGGGCGTCGGAACGCTCAGGCGCTGATGCTCAAGCGCCGATGCTCACGGGGTGTACGGCTTGGCCTTGACGATCGAGATCGGGAAGGACTTCCCGTTCGGCGCGGTGTAATCCACCGTGTCGCCGACCTTCGAGCCGTGGATCGCGCTGCCCAGCGGCGACTGCGTGGAATAGACCTCGAGATCGTCGTTGTCCGCGATCTCGCGGTTGCCCAGGAGGAACGTGCGCTCCTTGCCGGCCATCTCGATCACGACGACCATGCCGGGCTCGACGACGCCGTCGTCCTTCGGCGCTTCGCCCACCACGGCGTTCTTCAGGAGCCGCTGGAGATCGGCGATGCGCGCCTCCATCTTCCCCTGCTCCTCGCGGGCGGCATGGTATCCGCCGTTCTCCTTGAGGTCGCCCTCATCGCGTGCAAGAGCAACGGTCTCTGCGATCTCGGAACGTCCGGGGCCTTCGAGCTCCTCGAGCTCCTTGGCCAGGCGGTCGTACGCGTCCTGGGTGAGCCAGGCGCCATTCGGCTGGCTGCTCATGGGTTCACTCCTGTCGTCTTCGGTCGGCGCGCATCGGGACGTCGAAAGGGCCCCTATACGCGAATCACGGGGCACATGTCCTCATGCGCCCCGTGCTGCGGGTGATGAACACCGGCTCAATGCCGGTTTCGGAGTACCTTACACCGGACGATTCATGATTCCGGGGAACCCGAGAAGGATTTCGCGGTGCGAGGAACCCGCTGGTCCCGGATGCGCAGACCGATCGATGAAGGGGCCTGCCGTGCGAGCTGGCAGCTCCCGCGGCAGGCCCGCGTTGCGTCTCCGGGTGGGATCGCGCGGGCCGGTCTCACGCGGGATCGCGCGGGCCGGTCACGCGGGATCGCAGCCCAGGACTTCGGCGGAGACCGCGGCGCCCTGGGTGGAGATCTCGACCCGCTGCACGCTGTGGCGGGAGCTCTGCGCCGGAACGTGGGTCTCGACGAAGCCGACCTGTGCCCGACCGGAGTTCAGGGCCTGGATCCGGCAGGTGGCCTCAGTGCCCGGTTTCATCGTGAGCTGGTAGTCCACGGCGATGACGTCGTCGGCGACGTGGTCGTAGCCGACCATCTCGGCGCGGATCGGGGCGCTCACCGACCAGTAGCCCACCAGGGCGACCACGGCGACGAACACCGCCGCGGCCACCGCGATCAGCACACGCGCCGTGCGCTTCGAGATGCGCGGAGCGCCGTACCGTTCCGCCGAGCGCTGCTGGGTGCCGTTCATGGTCTCAGTGTCCCAGACCCGGGCCGACAGGTCTCCCAGGTCGGCAGGCGCGAGGAGTGACCTGTCACGCCTGTGTTCGCGGGCCGTACCACCCCGTGAACCCGCAGGCGCAGTGGCGTACGATCGGACGCTGGTGCGAACCTTTCGCGAGCTCGCACCGGTTCTCGGGGAACCTCGTCCCCGTCCAGCTGATTGCGAGGAGAACCGTGACCGTCGAGATGCCCACCCCCGATGAGACGCTGCGGATGGTGGCCGTCCACGCACACCCGGATGATGAGTCCTCCAAGGGTGCGGGATCGACCGCGCGCTATGCCCGCGAGGGAGCTCAGGTCACCGTGATCACCTGCACCGGGGGTGAGCGCGGGGACGTGCTGAACCCGCGCCTTCGCGATGACCCCAGCCTGACGCGCGACGTCCTGCCGTCGGTGCGCCGTCAGGAGATGGCCAACGCCCAGGAGATCCTGGGGGTGGACCACGAGTGGCTCGGCTTCGTCGACTCCGGCCTGCCCGAGGGCGACCCGCTGCCGCCGCTGCCGGAGGGCTGCTTCGCGGCGCTGCCCATCGAGGAGGCAGCCCGACCGCTGGTCGAGGCCGTGCGCCGCCTGCGCCCGCACGTGATGACCACGTACGACGAGAACGGCGGGTACCCGCATCCGGACCACATCCAGGTCAACCGGATCAGCGTGGCGGCCTTCGACCTCGCCGCCGATCCCGAGTTCGCCCCGGAGCTCGGCGCGCCCTGGGCGATCGCCAAGCTCTACTACATCAACGGTTTCCATCGTCAGCGGTTCTCCGCCGTCGCCCGTCACCTGCGTGCCTCCGGGGCTCCTAACGAGGAGCTCGAGCAGATGATGGCCCGCTTCGACGAATCCACCGACCGCCTGCTGACGACGCGCATCGATGTGCGCGACTACCTCGGCGTGCGCGACGATGCGCTGCGTGCGCACGCCACCCAGGTGGACCCCGACGGCCCGTTCTTCCGGATCACGCACGACGCCGAGATCTCCGCGTGGGGCACCGAGGACTACGAGCTGCACATCTCGCGTATCGGGGTGAAGCTCCCGGAGAACGATCTGTTCGCCGGCCTGCGCCATGAGCGGATCGAGGCTCGCGCATGAGCGGCGCCGAGCTCGCCGAGGCAGTGGGGAGCCGGGGCGTCGTGCTGGCGGATCCGTTCCCCTCGGACGACGGCGGCTTCACCTCCGCGACCGTCACGCCAGGACTGCCCGGCTTCGTCGCGATGTTCATCCTGGCGGTGGTCGTGGTCCTGCTGGTGCTCGACATGACCCGCCGCACCCGTCGCGTGTCCGCGCGCGCCGCGGCTCGTGAGCGCGTCGATGCCGAAGAGGCCGAGAAGGCCGAGAAGGCCGAAGAGGCCGACAGGGCTGCGAAGTCGGAGTTGGAGACGGACGTGGACGACGAGGAGGAGGCCGAGCACGCGGAGGAGGCCGCGAGGGCGACCGAGGGAGCGGCATCGGCGGATGACGCGTCGACCGACGGGACGGCATCGGCCCGTGGCGAGGCCTCTCCTGACCGCGCGGATGAGCGCAGCAGCCTCGAGGACCCGGATCCCGCGGAGGGCATCGCCCCGCACGGCGGGGTGTCCGGCGAGCACGGGACCACGCTGGAGGACGACCCGGACGACGACCGTCGGTGAGCGCAGCGGGCTCGGACACCCCGCTGCCCAGCGTCCGTCGCCCGTCATCGGTGGCACGTCCCGCGTCGCTCAGGGCCCGGGGCTCGGTGCAAAGTGCTCGTAGCTCGTAGCTCGTAGCTCGTAGCTCGTAGCTCGTGCTCCGTCGCCCGTCGAGCCCGTCGGCTGTCGGCCGTCGGCCGCTGCCGGGCGTCCGGTTCGTCGGGCCCCGCGTCAGATGACGGCGGTCGCGACCGCGGCGAAGTGGCAGCCGAAGCCGATCAGCGTCCCCGCATGGAAGATCTCGTGGAAGCCGAACCACGCCGGTGACGGGTTCGGCTTCTTGAGGGCGTAGACGACCGCGCCGACCGTGTAGGCCAGGCCGCCGATCGAGAGCAGCCAGACCACGATCCAGCCGCCTCCCGCCTGGAGCGCGGGCATGTAGAACACCGCCACCCAGCCGAGCGCGACATAGGCCGGCACGTAGAGCCAGCGCGGGGCCCCGGTCCAGAACAGCCGGAAGCACACGCCGATCAGGGCACCGCCCCAGGCGATCGCGAGCAGGGTGGCCGCCTGGCGCGGCTCGAGCATGGCGACCGCGATCGGGGTATAGGTGCCCGCGATGATGAGGAAGATGTTCGCGTGGTCGAATCGGCGCAGCATGATCGCCCGCTGGGGCGTCCAGGTACCGCGGTGATAGACCGCGCTGACCCCGAACAGCAGCCCGGCGGTGAGCACGAAGACCGCGCAGGCGAGGCGGATCGCGAAGGTCTCTCCGAAAGCCACCAGCAGCAGCCCTGCCACGAGCGAGGTCGGGAAGGCGATGAGGTGCAGCACGCCGCGCAGGCGCGGCTTGGGCAGCTGGATGCCGAGCGACTTGGCGCGCGCCGCCATGGCGCGGGTGAGGGTCCGCGGAGCGAAGGGGTGGGTCTGCGCGGTGGGGATGTCCCCGTCGGCCATCGCGGGGGACGCTCCGGACTCGGATGCTGCCGGGGAGGCGCCGGTTCCCGAGCCTGTCGGGGCCGCTCCGGCTCCGGACGCTGCTGGGGGAGCGCCGGATTCGGAGACCGCCGTGACGGCCTCGTGCAGAGCGGGGTCCCGAGCCTCTGCGGGGGACAGGAGGTCTGCCGGGTCGGTCAGGGGTGCAGTCGTCGTATCGGGGCCGTGGGCGGATGGATCGGACGTGGGCTCCGAGATGCCCTGGGGATCCTCACGGCGAGAGCCGGTCATCATCCTGAAATCGTAACCTACGGTGACGTAACCTCGGGTGGCCGGCACTGTGACGATCCGGTGAGGATTGCCCCGAAGCGTCGGACCCCGGGCGCGGGATCGTCGATAATGGGACGGTGCGACCTGGCGGATTCGGTCGCGCGATGCGGGACGCCAGCCGGGAACCGGCTCGATCGGCGCCTCGCACACATCGTTCAGACCCGAGGAGCGGAGGCTGCAATGGACGACGACGGCCTTCTCTACCGTGTCTACGAACGTCGGCTCACCCGTGAGCTCGAAGCGTTCTCCCTCCCGCAGCATCTCGGCGTCATCGTCGACGGCAACCGTCGCTGGGCGAAGGAGGCGGGGGAGACCACCGAGCACGGCCACCGCGCCGGCGCGGCGAAGATCGTCGAATTCCTCTCCTGGTGCGAGGACCTGAAGATCCCCCTGGTGACCGTGTGGATGCTGTCCACCGACAACTTCAGTCGCCCGCCGGAGGAGCTGGTCGCGCTCTACGAGATCATCGCCTCCACCGTCGGCCAGATCGCCGAGGCGGGCTACTGCGTGCGCTTGACCGGTACCACCGATGCGCTGCCGGAGTCCGTTCGGGAGAACATCGCCCGGATCAAGGAGCAGGCGGCCCCCGAGTCGGAGCTGACGGTCAATGTGGCGATCGGCTACGGCGGTCGCGAGGAGATCGTCGACGCAGTGCAGGAGCTGGTGCGTGATCTCGGCTCCCAGGGGCGCACCCCGGAGGAGATCGCCGATGCGATCAGCATCGACTCCATCGCCGAGCACCTCTACACCCGAGGCCAGCCCGATCCGGATCTGATCATCCGCACCTCCGGCGAGCAGCGGTTGTCCGGATTCCTGCTCTGGCAGTCCGTGCACTCCGAATACTGGTTCTGCGAGACGTTCTGGCCCGGGTTCCGACGGGTCGATCTGCTGCGTGCGCTGCGCGAATTCTGCCGTCGCGAACGCCGCTACGGCGCCTGAGCGAACTCGCCCCGACCAAGACGCTGTCGAGGCGCTCGGGGCACGCCGACATCGTTCTCGAGTCCTCCCGCGCCGCTGGTGTGAGCGGTGGCACACTGACGTCATCGGCGGTTCGTCAGAACTTCCGGTGACGATCGGGTGAACGTCGCACCCGCCGACGGCGGGACTCGCCCGACACCGTGTGCCAGCAGGGCTAAGGTCCAGGCATCCACGCGAATTCGGGAGGCTCCGATGGACGACACCACCATTGCCCGCGAGACGATGTCCGCCGGCTCAGGGACGGAGACGGGGAGCCAGGGGGTGGGCGCCGCGAATCCGGATGGTTCGGGGGTGGGCGCCGCGAATCCGGATGGTTCGCCCGTCGTCCCCTCGTTGCGGCCCGGAGCCGCCCAGCAGTTCCTCCCCGACCTCGAGACCGGAGTGCTCACCTACGTGCTGGACACGTCGGTGCTGCTGTCCGACCCGCTGTCGCTGCACCGCTTCGCCGAGCACGACATCGTGCTGCCGATCGTGGTGATCACCGAGCTCGAGGCCAAGCGGCACCATCCGGACCTCGGCTACTTCGCCCGACAGGCCCTGCGGATCCTCGACGACCTGCGCGAACAGCACGGGAACCTCTCGCTCCCGCTGCCCATCGGCAAGGACGGCGGCCACGTCCACGTCGAGCTGAACCACATGAGCACAGCGTCGCTGCCCGACGGCTTCCGGCTCGGCGACAACGACACCCGGATCCTCGCCGTCGCGAAGAACCTGCAGCTCGAGGGCAATAACGTCGTGCTCGTCTCGAAGGATCTGCCGATGCGCATCAAGGCGTCGGCCTCCGGGATCCACGCCGAGGAGTACCGGGCCGAGCTGGCCCGCGACCGCGGCTACACCGGCATGGTCACCGCCGAGGTCGACGAGCAGACGATGAGCGATCTCTACGACGGTCAGAACGTCACGATCCCCGCGGTCGCCCATCAGCCAGTCCACACAGGACTCACGATCACCAGCCCGCGGGGCTCGGCCCTGGGCCGCGTGCGCAAGGACGGCGACGTCCAGCTCGTCCAGGGCGACCAGACCGTCTTCGGGGTCTCCGGGCGCTCCGCGGAACAGAGGGTCGCGATCGACCTGCTGCAGGACGAGTCCATCGGCATCGTCTCCCTCGGCGGACGCGCCGGCACCGGCAAGAGCGCGCTGGCCCTGTGCGCAGGCCTCGAGGCCGTTCTCGAACGACGCACGCAGCGCAAGATCATGGTCTTCCGCCCGCTGTTCGCCGTGGGTGGCCAGGAGCTCGGCTACCTGCCCGGCGACCAGGGCGAGAAGATGGGTCCGTGGGGTCAGGCAGTGTTCGACACGCTCGGCTCGATGGTCTCCTCGAACGTCA
The DNA here is from genome assembly GCF_003335205.1 of Brachybacterium sp. JB7. NCBI lineage: Bacteria > Bacillati > Actinomycetota > Actinomycetes > Micrococcales > Dermabacteraceae > Brachybacterium > Brachybacterium sp. JB7. Next base: position 38,992 of record NZ_QPGN01000005.1, read on the forward strand.
TCGACGAGGTGCTCTCGCGCGGCATGCTCGAAGTGCTCCCGCTCACCCACATCCGCGGACGCTCGTTGCACGACGCCTTCGTGATCGTCGACGAGGCGCAGTCCCTGGAGCGCAACGTGCTGCTCACGATGCTCTCCCGGATCGGCCAGAACTCCCGCGTGGTCCTCACCCACGACGTGGCCCAGCGCGACAACCTGCGCATCGGTCGCTACGACGGCATCGCCTCGGTAGTCGAGGCGCTCAAGGAGAAGGACCTGTTCGCCCACGTCACGCTGCAGCGCTCCGAGCGGTCCAAGGTCGCCGAGCTGGTCACCCACGTGCTCGACGAACCTGTGCCGTGAGGGGGCGACGGGGACGGAATGGTGCCGTGAGCGGTGAGGGGGCGAGCCGGTGCTGTGAGGGGGACGAGGAGGTGCCGTGAGCGGTGAGGCGGCCGGCGATGGGCCATTAGACGTGACCGCGCGTCACCGACGGGCCGCTGGTGAGGTGGTCTGGCGATATCGCCAGTGCTCGTCACCCACGGCCCTTCGGTGACATCGGCCCGTCGTGCTCGTGCTCGTGCCCTGTGCCCTGTGTGCGAGACCGAGACCGAGATCCTTGCCGGGGTCCCCATGTTCCGTGCCGCGTGCCGCGTGCCGCGTGCCGCGTGCCGCGTGCCGAGTGCCGAGTGCCGGCGCGGGATGCCTAGCGCTGGACAGGGTTCCGGGTGCGGGACACGGGAAGTCTGGCGACGAGCGACAGGGCGGGCAGGAGCCCCGAGCAGGTCCGGGTTCAGAGCACGGCGGACCATCTTCGGGTGGGCTCAACTCGTCCGGGACGCGTCCTCCCCAATGCTGCGCCATCCACATCGACGATTCTCCCCTCCGGGAGGGTCTCCAGGTCTGGTCAGATCACCGTATGCAGATCCCCGGGGTCCTTCTCAAGACAGAGCTGTCGCGGATCAAGCCTGATCTGAGCCGCCGTCGAACGTGGCTGCGCGAGGGAGCGATCCGCTCGGCAGGCCAGTGGTATGTGACCCCGGAAGCGCCGGCAGATCTGGTGGCGCTGCTCGAGCAGGGTGTGCGGCCCACGTGTCTCGACGCGGCAGCGCTTCATGGCCTGTGGATTCCGCGGGGGAGCGGAGTCCATGTGTATCGGCCTCGCGTCATTGACGCTCCGGAGCCGGGGCCACATATGCTCCCTCTGCGGCGCTGGGTCGACCCCATGACGAACGAGCTCGTTCCGTTCCCTGAACCCGACAACGGGTGGCCGCGCAGCCGGCTTCAGCCTCTCGTGTTCCATGGTCCACGGATGCGCGCCTGGCCTGGAACGGACCCCGTTCCCGGCATCATGCAGACGCTGGACCATGCAGCCCGCTGTCTGCCCACGGTCAAGGCGGCCATCCTCATCGAGTCCGCTCTCAACAAGAGTGCTCTGCACAGGCCGGAGCTCGAGGCCCTCCTGGCCGGGCTTCCGGAACGGTTTCGGACCCCGCTGTCTCGTGTGCGTTCCGATGCGCAGTCCGGCACCGAGACCGCGGTGCGCTGGTGGCTGGAGGGGCTCCGCGTACGGGTCCGCAGTCAGGTGCAGCTGCTTCCCGACACCCGGGTCGACCTGCTGGTGGGGACCAATTGGGTGATCGAATGCGACAGCCGCCAGTTCCACGATGCGCCCGATCAGTATCGTGAGGACCGTCGTCGAGATCTGGCCCTGGCATCGCGCGGCTACCGCGTCACAAGGCTGACCTGGGAGCAGGTGTTCCTCGAGTGGGCCGTGACCGAGCAGACGCTGCTGACCATGCTTCATCGGCGGGAGCACCGCCGTGCTCTGCCCGCCTGACCTCGCCTGGCCCGTCTGGCCCGCCTGAACATGGCTGGCCCCGTCTGTCCCGCCTGAACACGTCTGGCCCGCCCGGCCCCAGCTGGCTGACCTGGCTGCGCCTGGCCCGCTTGACCCCGCCTACACGACTGCGTCGAGTGCGAGTGCGAGTGCGAGGGCACGTGAGGCGTGGGCTGACGATCGCCAGACGCGTGTCGGTGTTGGGCCTCGTGCGGGTGTGCCGTGGTGGGGGAATCCCCGGCCACGTGTCACGGACGGGCCGCTGGTGAGGTGGTCTGGCGATATCGCCAGTGCTCGTCACCAGCGGCCCGTCCAAGACATGGGCCATGGCGTGCTGCTCGAGCGACCGCTACACGGCGGGGCGGCTACCCGGAAGGGCTGCTACTCGGCGGGGCGGCTACCCGGAAGGGCTGCTACCCGGAGGGCAGCCCCACCGATGGGCGGCCCCTGCGAGGGTGGCCGCGCCGCACCTCCGAGCGGTGGCCGCGCGTACGGTCAGCCGATCGTGCGGCCAGCCGCCTGATCAGGCCTTCGGCGCGGTCATCGAGAGCACGTCCAGGGCGGAATCGAGCTGCTCCTCGGTGAGCTCGCCGCGCTCGACGAAGCCCAGCGCGATGACGGCGTCGCGCACGGGGATGCGCTCTGCGACGGCGTGCTTGGCGATCTTGGCGGCGCTCTCGTAGCCGATGATCTTGTTCAGCGGGGTCACGATCGAGGGAGAGGCCTCGGCGTAGAAGCGAGCCTTCTCCTCGTTGGCGACCAGACCGTCGACGGTCTTGTCGGCCAGCACCGTGGAGGCGTTGGCGAGCAGACGGATCGACTCCAGCAGGCTCGTGCCCATCAGCGGGATCTGGACGTTGAGCTCGAAGGCGCCCTGCGCACCGCCCCAGGCGATGGCGGCGTCGTTGCCCACGATCTTCGCGCACACCATGAGCACGGCCTCCGGGACCACCGGGTTCACCTTGCCGGGCATGATCGAGGAGCCGGGCTGCAGGTCGGGGATCGCGATCTCGCCGAGACCGGTGTTGGGACCCGAGCCCATCCAGCGCAGGTCGTTGCAGATCTTCGTGACGGACACGGCGATCGTGCGCAGCGCGCCGGACATCTCGACCAGGCCGTCCCGCGCGGACTGCGCCTCGAAGTGGTTGCGGGCTTCGGTCAGCGGCAGGGAGGTCTGCTCGGCGAGGTTCGCGATGACCTTCTGCGGGAAGCCCACCGGGGTATTGATGCCGGTACCCACGGCGGTGCCGCCCTGGGGGACCTCGGCCGTGCGGGGCAGAGCGGCCTCGACGCGCTCGATGCCGTAGCGGATCGCGGCCGCGTAGCCGCCGAACTCCTGGCCGAGGGTCACCGGGGTGGCGTCCATGAGGTGGGTGCGGCCGGACTTCACGACAGACTTCCATGCCTCGGCCTTGGCCTCGAGCGACTCGGCGAGGTGGGCGAGCGCCGGCAGCAGCTTCTCGACGACGCCGCCGGTGACGGCGACGTGCACGGAGGTGGGGAAGACGTCGTTGGAGGACTGTGAGCAGTTCACATGGTCGTTGGGGTGGACCTCGAGATCGCTGCTGGAGGCAAGGGTCGCGAGGACCTCGTTCATGTTCATGTTCGAGCTGGTGCCGGAACCGGTCTGATAGGTGTCGACCGGGAACTGATGGTCGTGCTCACCGGAGATGACGGCGTCGGCGGCGGTGACGATCGCGTCGGCGATGGCGCCGTCCAGCACACCGAGATCCTTGTTGGCCCGGGCGGCGGCCTTCTTCACCTCGGCGAGAGCGTGGATGTGTGCGGGCTCCAGGCCCTGGCCGGAGATCGGGAAGTTCTCGACCGCGCGCTGGGTCTGCGCTCGGTACAGCGCTGAGGCGGGGACGCGCACCTCGCCCATGGTGTCGTGCTCGATGCGGTAGCCGTCCTGCGAGGGCGTGGTCTGCTCTGACATTGATGCCTCCTGAGGAATTGTCGTGCGGTGATGAGGGCTGGGAACGTGCAGGGGGAACCGGGCCGCGTGGGCGAGGAGCCGGGCTGAGCGTCGCGGTTCAGCGAGCCGCTGCTCAGTCGAGCTCGTGGCTCCACGGGGGGTTGGCGCCGGCTCGGGAGACGGTGATCGCCGCCAGTGCGGAGGCCCGCCGCAGCACGGAGGCGACTTCGTTCGACGGGATCGCCTCCAGCTCGAGACGGTGCTCCGCACCGAGCAGGCTCTTGTCGGCGAGCGCGTCGAGGACACCGGCGGAGAAGGTATCGCCGGCACCGACGGAATCGACTGCGTCGACGACGACGGGGGAGACCTGCACCCGGCCGGAGCGGGCGAAGGCGACCGCTCCCTCGCTGCCGCGCGTGAGGATGGTCAGCAGCGGTCCGTGGTCGAGCCACGAGGCGACGGCGTCCTCGACGTCATCGGTGCCGTACAGCCAGGCCACGTCCTCGTCCGACGCCTTCACGACGTCGCTGAGAGCAATGTTCGCCTCGATCAGCCCGCGCACGGAGGCTGGGTCGCCCATCAGGGTGGGGCGGGCGTTGGGGTCGTAGCTGATCGTGGAGCGGTCGCGGTAGCGGCGCAGCACGTCCTCGACGGTCGAGGCACCGGGGGCCTGGACAGCTGCGATCGACGAGGTGTGCACGGCGTCGACCTGCTCAGGCAGACCCGAGGCGTCAGGGTCCCAGACCAGGTCGAAGGTGTACGTCGCCGCGCCTTGGGCGTCCAGCGTCGCCTCCGCGGTGGAGGTGGGCTGATCCAACGAGCTGCCGGGCGTCAGGACGACCCCGGACTCGGCCAGGTGGGCACGGATCTCGTCGCCTCGGGCATCCGAGCCGATACGGGTGAGCAGGTGGGCATCGTGCCCGAGGCGGCTGAGCGCCACGGCCACGTTCAGGGGGGATCCGCCTGGATGCTCACGACGAGTGCCATCGGCTTCGATGACGATATCGGTGAGGGCTTCTCCGGCAATCAGGATTCTCACGGTCACCTCCCGATCATCGCAGGTTTGGCGGATCGGAGCGAATGGAGCGCACGCCACGCGAACACGACGGGCGGCACCGGGTGCGGACAGCGAGGCGGGTGTGCCCTCGCCGACACCCTGGGAGCGCGCCGACGGGCCACCGGGGACAATAGCAGTATGCACGCCCCTGATGACCGCGCTCCCGACGCGCCCGCTGGTGACCGCAGCCCTGACGCGCTCGCTGGTGACCGCAGCCCTGACGCGCCCGCTGGTCGCGCCGCTGATGCGCCCGGTGCTGACCCCGCGCCCGCTACCTCCGCTGACGGTGCCGCCGACGGGCCCGCGCTCGCCCCCCAGCAGCCCAAGTCGGCGTATGAGCTCCCGTCGAGGAAGAACACCGTGCTGCGCAACATGGTGTGGGCGCTCGCGCTGACGATGGCGGTGGTCGTGGTCATCGGGATCGCGTTCTTCGGCGTGGGCAGCACGGATGAGCGCCAGACGCTCGAGAACTCCGAGGTCGACGTCGCCGGCAGCGCTGAGCGCGCGCAGGCCGTGGCGGACTTCCCGGTGGCGGTGCCGACGATGGAGGACGGATGGGCCGAGCGCTCGGCGCGCTTCACCGATGGAGACAGCCCGCGGTGGAAGGCGGAGTACACCTCGCCCGACAGCTCGTTGGTCACGCTCATCGAGGAATCCGACGTGAGCGCCCCGATGCTGTCCGCAGCGCTGCCGGGAACGCTCGTCGAGGAGGAGCTGACCCTCCAGGGCGTGCCGTGCCAGGCTCTGCGCAGTGGAGAGGACGGCTCGGAGAAGACGGGCATCTCCTGCGAAGGTGAGGACTTCGGTCTGCTGGTGTACGGGGCGGTCTCCTCGGAGGAGATCAGGTCGCTGACCGAGGCCGCACTCGCCGACATCCAGGCGTGACGCAGGGATGATCCGGTTCTGGTCGTGACCCCCGCAGGAGTGACGTGCGTGCGGCCAGGGGCCGGGCGGGAGCGGGACGCGCAGCCATCCTGACGCCGGGCGGGAGCGGGAGGCTCAGCCGTCCTGACGCCGGGCGCCGACGGCCTCGTCCAGGCGTTCGCGCGCACCGTCGAGCCACTGCTGGCAGCGACGGGCCAGCATCTCGCCGCGCTCCCACAGTCCGATCGAGTCCTCGAGCCCGCCCTGCCCCGACTCCAGACGGCGCACCACCTCCACCAGCTGGTCGCGAGCGGCTTCATAGGACAGCTCGGCGATGTCGGGCGGCAGCTGCACGTCCTCGGCCGGGGTCACCTCAGGGGTGGTCGATGCGCTGCCCGCAGCGTCGGCGGCTTCGACGGTGTCTGCGGGGTCGACGGGGGAGCTCTCGGCGGGGGACTGGGGCATGGGTGACTCCTCGTGGGTATGAACGATCAGGGGGACATGAACCCGATCAGGTTTGATCAGTGGTGAGCAGGGCGTTCAGGGCGTTCAGGGCGATCAGAGTGATCGGAGCGATCGGAGCGATCGGAACGACCAGGGCGAACGGGACGATCTGGCCCGCGGCGGGATCACGTGGTCGGTGGGGTGTACGGGTCGGAGTCGACGTGGACGACGCCGAAGCGGCCGCCCGCCACCCGGACGGACAGCTGATCCCCCTCGGCAGAGGACTCCGGGGTGCGGATGATGGTCCCGTCAGAGGCCTGGACCACGGCGTACCCCCTCTCGAGGGTCGCCAGCGGGCTGAGGGAGCGCACCTGGCGAGCCAGATGATCGGCCTCGTCGGCCGCCCGATCCAGACGCGCGCCGACCAGGGTGCGAGCCAGCGCGATCCGGGACCGGATCTCGTCGGCCCGACCGCTGAGGATGGTCGCGGGATTCTCCAGGACGGGGCGTGAGCGCATCGCATCCAATGCGGACTGCTCCCGCTCGAGCCGGGCGCGGATCGCCGAGCGCAGACGGGTTCGGCCCAGGTCCAGCTGGTCGAACTCGGCCCGGATGTCCGGCACGACGCGCTTGGCGGCGTCGGTGGGCGTCGAGGCGCGCACGTCCGCGGCGAGGTCGATGAGCGGTGTGTCGACCTCATGGCCGATCGCGGAGACGATCGGCGTGGTCGCTGCGGCTACCAGGCGGGTCAGCTGTTCGTCGGAGAACGGGAGCAGGTCCTCGAGTGATCCGCCGCCGCGGGAGATGATGATGACGTCCACCTCCTCGTGATCGTCGAGCTCTCGCAGGGCGGCGGAGACCTCGCGCACCGCCTTGGTGCCCTGCACGGCGACCTCGCGGATCTCGAACTGCACAGCGGGCCAGCGCCGCCGGGCGTTGACCACCACATCGCGCTCCGCGGCGGACTCCCGGCCGCAGATCAGCCCCACCACGCGCGGCATGAAGGGGAGTTCCTGCTTGCGGGAGGCGGCGAAGATCCCCTCGGCGGCCAGCACCCGCTTGAGCTGTTCGAGCTGGGCGAGCAGCTCGCCGAGGCCCACTGGCCGGATGTCATCGGCCTCGAGCTGAAGGCTGCCGCGCTTGGTCCAGAAGGTGGGTTTGGCATGGACCACCACGCGGGCCCCGGCGACCGGCTCGGTCGGCAGCCCGCGCAGCACGTGCTCACGGATCGGGACCGAGAACGACATGTCCACGTCGACGTCACGCAGGGTCATGAAGCTGAGACCGGCTCCGGGACGGCGGTTGAGCTGCACGATCTGTCCCTCGACCCAGAGCGGGGACATGCGTGCCACGTATTCGCCGACCTTCACCGACAGCTGCCGCAGCGGCCAGGGATTCTCCGCAGTGGTCTGGGCAGCAGTGGCGGCGGGCGCCGGACGCGGCTGCGCGGCCCCACCGGTGCCCTGTTCGGGAGTCGTCTCGGTCATGGGGCCACTCTGGCACGACGGTGGGACAGCTCGCTCGCAGTCGCCGACACGGGGGATGACGACCGAATGGGGAGGAGAGATCTCCTCGCAGCCTCTGCTCCCTCTGCAGCCCCTCCTCGTCTGTCCCTCTCCTGCGCTGCCGGCGGCGCCCTCCCCAGCACGATCGACCGGACGGCTCTCATCCCGGACGGCTCTCATCAGGTCGCTTGCGCTGGTGACCAGCCTGTGGAGGTGTGGTGAGTCTTGCGCCACGGGACTGCCGTGCCGGAGCGGGCGCCTCCTACGATGGTGGCGTGAGCAACGGAACCGTCCTTCTTGCCGAACCGCGCGGCTACTGCGCGGGTGTCGACCGGGCTGTGGTCGCCGTCGAACGCGCCCTCGAGCATTTCGACGAGACCGTGTACGTGCGCCACGAGATCGTGCACAACAAGTTCGTCGTCGACCGCTTGCGCGAGCAGGGCGCCGTCTTCGTCGACGAGGTCGACGAGGTCCCCGAGGGGGCACTCGTGATCTTCTCCGCCCATGGCATCTCCCCGAAGGTGCGCGAGATGGCCGAGCAGCGCAGCCTGCGCACCATCGACGCCACGTGCCCTCTGGTGACCAAGGTCCACAAGGAGGCGGTGCGCTTCGCCCGCGAGGACTACGACATCCTGCTGGTGGGCCACGAGGGCCATGAAGAGGTCGAGGGCACGGCGGGCGAAGCGCCCGAGCACATCCAGGTCGTCAACTCGCCCGACGACGCCGTCAACGTGACCGTGCGCGATCCCGACAAGGTCGTGTGGCTCTCGCAGACCACGCTCAGCGTCGACGAGACCATGGAGACCGTGGATCGTCTGCGCGAGCGCTTCCCGACGCTGCAGGCGCCGCCCAGCGACGACATCTGCTACGCCACCCAGAATCGTCAGGTCGCGATCAAGAAGATCGCTCCGGACGCGGATCTGGTGCTGGTGGTGGGTTCGCCGAACTCCTCGAACTCCGTGCGTCTGATGGAGGTCGCGCTGGAGGCCGGAGCGAAGAGTTCCCATCGCATCGACTCCGTCGCCGAGCTGCGCGAGGAGTGGTTCGAGGGTGTGGGGACCGTCGGCGTCACCTCCGGCGCCTCCGTCCCGGACGTGCTCGTGCAGGACCTGCTGGTCGAACTCTCCGCACGCGGATTCGGCGATGTGAAGCCGGTCCGCACGGCCACCGAGGACCTCATGTTCTCCCTCCCGCGCGAGCTCCGCCAGGAGATGAAGGTCCGCGGCGAGGACGACCGCCGCACCAAGCCCTCCGGCGACCGGGCGACCGCCGAATCCTGACCGGTCAGCCGGCGCGACCCTCCTGCGACGGAATCGAGGTGCGGGCCGGGGACGGCGAGGCGAGATCCTCGATCTCGGCGGTGTCCAGCGTGCGTGCACGGCGCGTGAGCTGGTCGACCTCGTCCACCGCCGTGCCGGTCAGCCCGACATCCTCGAAGCGGCGCGCGGTGACCATGACCCGGGTCTGCAGCGAGCCGACGGCGTCGTTGAACGCCGCGACCGACGAATCCAGCGAACGACCCACCTTGCCCAGGTGCGAAGTGAAGGTGCCGAGGCGATGGTGCAGCTCTCGGCCGGTATCGAGCACCTCCCGGGCATCGCGGTTCAGGGCGTCTGTGCGCCAGGTGTGGGCGACCGTGCGCAGCAGCGCCATCAGGGTGGCAGGGGAGGCGACGACGACGTCCTTGCCGAAGGCGTCGTCCAGCAGCGTCGGATCCGTCTCGAGGGCAGCGGCGAGCACGCCGTCACTCGGCACGAACAGCACCGTGAACTCCGGGGTGTCCCCGAGCGCCTTCCAGTACGCCTTGGACGAGATGACGCCGACGTGGTGCCGCAGCGCCTTCGCGTGAGCCTTGCGCCGTGAGGCGGCGCGCACCGGATCGGTCTCCTCGGTGGCGTCGAGGTAGGCGTCCATCGGGGCCTTCGCATCGATCACCACGTGACGGTCCCCGGAGAGATGGACGACCAGGTCGGGGCGCTGCCCGGCATTGCCGTCGGCCCGCGTGCCGGACAGCTGCTCGGTGAAGTCCACGTGCTCGAGCATCCCGGCGGCCTCGACGATCCGACGCAGCTGTAATTCGCCCCAGCGCCCTCGCGCCGTCGGAGCCCGCAGCGCCGCAGTGAGCGCGCTGGTGCCCGTCTCGAGGGACTGTGCGCGCTGCGCCAGCTGGGCCAGGTGGGAACGCAGCGCTCCCTCGGCCTCCATCCGGGCGGCCTCGGAGCGCGCCAGCGAGCGCTCCAGGTGGGAGAGGGTCGCGGTGATCGGGGCCAGGGTGCGCTGCAGCTCGGCCTCGCGCTCCTCCTCCGCGGCGTCCCGGCGGGCGACGTCGCGCTCGTGGCGCTCGTCCGCCAGGCGCAGCAGGCTGCCTGCGGTGTCGGAGTCCGTTCGTCGGCGCTGCTCCAGATGCTGCGCGCGCTCGCGCACGACCAGCCAGGTCGCCGCGGCTCCGAGGGCCACGCCCAGCATCAGTCCCAGCAGAAGCATCTGTACACCGCTCATGGGATCAGCTCACCACGGGGGTGTGACAGGCGAGCGGAGGCACGCCTGGTTCGCCCGCGGAGCGTGCCGGCGCGCCGATGAGGACACAGACGTGATGCTCGACGCCCTCCCACTGCCGCCCTCACAGTGCTCGGCAAGTACCCGGCCTTGAGGCTGCTGACACGACTGCGGGGTGGTCGACGGAGTGCGGACCTCCGATCGCGGCCAGGGGCATCCCGTCACGACGCCGCGCGGCGATCACGGGGCCGGCTCATGCCACCGACGACCGGTCGCGGGACGACTGCACCTCACCCATGTGCTCTTTCGCCCAGGCCACGAGAACGTGCAACGGTCCCAGCAGCGAACGGCCCAGCTCGGTGAGCTCGTATTCGACATGCGGCGGGATCTCCGGATACGCCGTGCGCAGGACCAGCCCGTCGGCCTCGAGCGAGCGCAGGGTCTGGGTGAGCATCTTCTGCGAGATCCCGTCGACGCGACGGGCGATCTGGGAGAAGCGCTGCGGGCCGTCCTCCAGCATGCCGATCACCAGGACCGTCCAGCGGTCACCGATGCGGTCCAGGAGCCGACGCGAGGGACAGTCGCGCACATACGGGTCGAAGCTGAGCGTGGTCATGACAGATGCTCCTCGGGTCGGGTCGGGTCGGGTCGGGTCGGGTCGGGTCTGGGCGGGTCTGCCCTGCTCGGGGCAGGGCAGGGCAGGCCGGGCCGTGTGCGGGCGTCTCGGGAGGCGGACGACAGTCGCCCCGGGACGGTTACCGCAAAGTGCCTACTTCCCGTTGGAGACTAGGTTACCTACAGTGAGCAACGAGGTCCACAGCGCAGGCTGCGGGCAAGGGGCAACCCCGTCCCGCATCGATCGTGGCGCTCGAAGGAGCGCCCGGAAGGAGAGCTCATGGCTCGCATCACCGTTCTCGGCGGCACCGGATACGCCGGAGCCCACATCGTCAGGGAGGCCATCCAGCGCGGCCATGAGGTTGTCTCCGTCAGTCGCACCGCCTCGGACGCCCTGCCCGACGGTGTTGTTCATCGGGCGGGCGACGTGCGGGACGAGGCGCTGCTGCGTGAGATCGCCGCCGATGCGGACGCCGTGATCGCGGCGGCCTCACCGCGCGGAGACCTTGCCGTTCCCGGCGTTCTGCGCACTGCCTATGCGACTCTCGCGCGGCACGCTGCGGAGAACGACACCCGTCTCGGCGTGATCGGCGGTGCCGGTTCGCTGAGGATGGCCGAGGGCGGGCCGAAGCTCGTGGACGCCCCCGACTTCCCCGACGCCTTCGTCGACGAAGCCCGTGAGCTCGAGGCGGTGCTCGACGATCTTCAGGCGCGGGCCGACGGGCTCGACTGGTTCTACATCAGCCCGGCTGCCGGGTTCAACGCCCTCAACCCGGGCGAGGCGACGGGAACCTATCGAACGGGCGGCGACCTGCTGCTGGCCGACGAGTCCGGGAAGTCCGAGCTCTCGGGCGCCGATCTCGCGCTCGCCGTGCTCGACGAGGTCGAGAAGCCTGCCCACTCCCGCGAGCGCTTCGCCGTCGCCTACTGACATGCTCCGCGCAGGCTCGGCCGCCCTTCAGCCGCGGGTCAGCCGCGGGCGCGCGGTCGAGCCTGCACGTGAGACCAGCGGCTCACCGCACCGGAGCCCGGGATCCACGGCAGGCCCGTAGAATCTCCTGCTGTGGCTCTTACTATCGGAATCGTCGGTCTGCCCAATGTCGGCAAATCCACCCTCTTCAATGCTCTGACGCGCGCTGAGGTGCTCGCTGCGAACTACCCGTTCGCGACGATCGACCCCAACGTCGGGATGGTCCCGCTGCCCGACCCGCGCCTCGCGCAGCTCGCCGAGGTCTTCGGCAGCCAGAAGCTGCTGCCCGCGACGGTCTCCTTCGTGGACATCGCGGGCATCGTCAAGGGCGCCAGCGAGGGGGAGGGGCTCGGCAACAAGTTCCTCGCCAACATCCGCGAGGCCGACGCGATCTGCCAGGTCACCCGCGCCTTCGCCGACCCCGACGTGACCCGGGTGGACGGCTCCACCGACCCCTCCGGCGACATGGAGGTCATCACCACCGAACTCATCCTCGCCGACCTCCAGACCATCGAGAACTCGATGCAGCGCCTGGAGAAGGACACCAAGCGCGGCCTGGTCGATTCCGCTGTGCTCGAGAACGTCATCAAGTCCAAGGCGCTCCTGGAGACGGGCAAGACCCTCTACCAGGGCGGCGAAGCAGCCGGCATCGACCTGGACGCGGTGCGCGAGCTCCAGCTCATGACCGCCAAGCCCTTCATCTACGTGTTCAACACCGATGAGGAGGGGCTCGCCGACACCTCCTCGCAGCAGGCGCTGCGGAACCTCGTCGCCCCGGCCGAGGCGATCTTCCTGGATGCCAAGTTCGAATCCGAGCTCATCGAGCTCGACGCCGAAGAGGCCGCCGAGATGCTCGAGAGCACCGGCCAGGAGGAGTCCGGCCTGGACCAGCTGGCGCGCGTCGGCTACGAGACCCTGGGCCTGCAGTCCTACCTGACCGCTGGCCCCAAGGAATCCCGCGCTTGGACGATCCCCAAGGGTGCCACCGCACCGCAGGCCGCCGGCGTGATCCACACCGACTTCGAGCGCGGCTTCATCAAGGCCGAGATCGTCTCCTTCGATCAGCTCATGGAGGCCGGTTCGATGGCCGAGGCCAAGGCCAAGGGCTGGGTGCGCATCGAGGGCAAGGACTACGTCATGAAGGACGGCGACGTGGTGGAGTTCCGGTTTAACGTCTAGCGCTAGGCAACAACGGTTCCGACAGGCCGTGGTGGGGTACGCGCGTGCGCTCGGTTGAGCCTAAGATCTCGTGCTCGAGCTGCTGAAGAGCGATCGGGCCGGGCAGCACAGCAGTAGGTTTGAGGACCTGTGGCGGTCCTGCCTCAGGTGGACCGGTGCTGGCTCGGAGGAGGCGGAGATTGTTGACTGTCACTGACATCGAGGGCGAGCTCGCTCCGTTCCGTCCGGGTGAGTTCCTCATGGAAGACTTCATCGAAGGCTTCGACATCACGCCGAACACGGCCGCATTGTCGAACGGAGACCCATCACGTCGGATCTGCGAGTCCGTGCACGGTAAGCGTTCGATCGCGACCGACGCTCCGCTGCGTTTTGGCAAGCAATACGGGACGACCGCGCAGTTCTGGCTCGACCTGCAGACTCGCTACGATCCCGACCTCGCCGAGGATCGTGCGGCCGAGCAGGTCGCCGCAATCGAGCCGCTGAGGTCCGCGTGAGTGCCACCACCGAGGTGAGCCCGTTTCCACCGATGGAGTCGGAGCTGGTCACTGATCGGCTTCGGCTTCGCCCGTGGCTGCTGGCCGACAGTGGAGCCGTGAGGACGTTGTGGCTGGAGCGCGACCCGAGAGTGCCCGCGAGGCGTCGTATCGACGATGCCGGTCGCCCGACGGAGTCTGAGATCGGTGAGCTCATCGAGGCGCAGCTGGAAGAGTCGGCCGCGTCCGGGTTGTCGGTACTGGCGATCGAACGTCGGGTTGCGCCTGGTTTCATCGGGTACTGCGGTTTGAGCATCGGCGATTCGACGCTGAACGAGCCAGAGATCGTCTTCGAACTTGCACGATCAGTGCGCGGTCGCGGATACGCAACCGAAGCCGCGAGCGCCGTCCTCGATACTGCTTGGACGACTGGGCGCTCCCGCGTCTGGGCCTCAGTCCGGGAATGGAACGCCGCTTCCTTCAGGGTGCTGTCAAAGCTGGGCTTCACCGAAGCTGCTCGGCGGGACCCCGATCCGGATCACGGCGATACCGTATGGCTGACACTCGACGTCAGCGGTCAAGAGCGCGGCTCGAGACGTTCGTAAGTGCCGGAACACGGTGGCCTTGCAGTTCACTTGCAGTTCAACAGAATGGGGACCGTTGTCGTGACCCCGATGGCGATCGAGGCCAGCGATAACCGGTCATCACATTTGAGGGTGCAGGAGTAGGAACTGCCGCTCGATCAGGTCAAGATGTCACCTATCCATGTGGCAGTCCGGTCGGGGACGGTCCATGCGCTACCGGACAACTAGACCCTTCAGCTGATCGGTGATGCTGCGCGGTTCGCGCTCCAGGAGTCGCGAGAGCGAGGGGTCCGAACCCGAGAAGTGTCCGCTCCTGGTGGCCTGGAACATCGACAGAGTGAAGCGCGCGACCGCCTCGGGCGTACCGCTGGCCGTCGCATCGGACACCCATGTCTCGTCGTCGACGACGACGCGATCGATCTGGCGACCGGTGATCTCGGATGCGGAGGCGGCGAAGTCCGCGAGGGTGACAGGCTCGGGCAGCGTCAGATCTATCGGGCCTTCGTGTGGTTCCTCGGCTGTGATGATCGCCGCGGCCGCCTCAGCTGCATCGCGGCGGTCGATCCAGGAGAAAGGGCCGTCGGCGGGCATGGCGATCACGCCCGTTTCCTGCCACGCACCGAGCAGCTGGGTGGGGTCGCCGTAGAAACCGTTGCGCAATGCAGTCCAGGCGACTCCGGATGCTTCGAGATGCTGTTCGGTGGCGGCGTGGATCGCGAGCGGCGGGTAGGGCGTGTCGAAAGCTGTCCCCTGGGCGCTCGTGTACAAGATCCGCTGTGCTCCTGTGTCGACGGCTGCATCAATGGCCCTGTGGTGCTGCGCGACGACGTCAGCAGTGAGGTCGCTCGAGGAGACCAGGAGGACCTGCTCGGCGTCAGCGAAGGAGTGGCGCAGGGCCGCGGGGTTGTCATAGTTCGCTTGCCGTACCCGGACCCCTCGATCGGCCAGGTGTGCCGCACGCGCGGGGTCGCGAACGCTGACACCGATCTGGTGTGGCGGTATCCGCTTGAGGAGGTGGTCGACCGTAGCCCCATTGAGGGCGCCTGTAGCTCCGGTCACAACAATCATCTGAACGTCCTTTCGTGCAGCGGTGACCCGGCGTGCAGCTTTGCTCGAGCGCCGGGCGAGCGGCGAACTTGAAGTTGACTCTCGTGGTCAACTTCCTGCGGTCCATCCTGCACTAACTTGACTGCTAGGATCAAGTTAGTCGTCGATCCGGGAGGAGTATGCGTCATGGCCGACTCTCGAAGTGCGCCAGCTCTGCGGGCGGATGCCCGCCGAAACGTCGATCGGATCCGGCATGCGGCGGTGCAGGTTTTCCGGGAGCAGGGGTTCTCTGCACCGCTCGAGGAGGTCGCCGCGGTCGCCAATGTGAGCAAGGCGACCATCTTCAATCGGCTCGGCGGGAGGGTCGGGCTGATCGATGCTGTCCTCGACGACGTCGTCGCGGGGGAGCTGCGGACTGTCATCGAGGATGCGCGGTCCGTCGTCGAGGTCCGAGAGCGGATCTGCTCCTACATCGGTGCACTCCGGGACCTGCAGTATCGACTCCCCGCGGTCAATGACGTCCTGCTGCAGGAGTACCGAGACTCCGAGCCTCTGCTCGCTCTGTGTCATGCCGGGACGGCTTTCCACGACAGCCTCGTCGCTCAAGGGCATGCCGCAGGCGTCCTGGTTCACGATTTCACGGCTGCTGATTTCCAGGCGCTCGCCCGAGACAATGCCCTGGCACTCAAGTACGGCGGCCGGCCGCCTCGCGCTGACTACGATCGCCGAACCGCGTTCGTCGTCGGCGGGATCTGCATATCGACGGGTGCGTTGGCCTGACCTCGCGGATTCAAGCAGATAGCCCTACGTGCGCGAAAGCGGTGGAGTTCCATTTCAAGGTGTAGCGGAGTTCCGCTTTGACCTCTGGACGCCACGTTCACTGCCTGCTTGAGCGCAACGTGTAGAAGTTGCACTACGGGTTCATGGCTTCCGTGAACCTGTCCGAGTCCCGTAACTGTGAGCCTGTCCGAGCCCCGTAACCCTCCCGGGCCGAACGGCGAAGTCGACCTGCGAGGTCGCGCGTGGTGACCGTCGAACGGTCGGTCCGTGCCGGTGCTCGGTGCAGTCCGAGATTTCGCTCTGACGTCTGCGGAGGGTCACTTGGCCCGTTGTGGCCACGACGCGTCGCTCGCGAGGACTCTGTGCTCATCGCTCACGGGAACTCTGTGCGGCCAGTTCCACGGTGTCGCTGCATCGTGGAAGGGGGTGATTCTGGATCTTGTCCGCGCGTGTCGCGGGGGCGAAGGACAGCACGAGCAGCGAGGTGCAGATCCCCGCTATCCCCGCCCATGCGAGGAGGGGGAGGCGTTCTCCGACGATCACCACGGCGAGGACCGCGGCCACGGCGGGCTCCGCAAGGGTGAGCGTTGTTGCGGTGCTCGCGGCGAGGCGCGTGAGGCCGTAGCCGAAGAGTACGTAGCCGAGGAACATGGGGATCAGCGCCATGTAGGCACTGACCGTGAACGACTGGGCGTCGGCGAGGAGGGGCGCGCCGGAGATCAGGAGCACGGGCATCAAGGCCGCTCCGCCCAGGCCGAAGACTGCCCCCATCGCCGCCGCTCGGCCGATACCTCGGTTGATGAGGCGGTGGGCGCTCCATGAATACACGGCATAGGTGCCTCCAGCAACCAGGCCGAGCCCGACGCCCGCGATCGTGGGGAGCGCCTCACCAGGTGCGTCGTGCATCTTCGCCCCGCTCAGCACCGCGCTTCCCGCGATGCCCAGAATCGCGGCGAGCATCCACCAGCCGTTGAGTCTGCGACGTTCGACGACGCATTCCAGGACCCCTGACACGATCGGGGCGGAGCCGAGCGAGACCACCGTGCCGACGGCGACGCCGGCCAAGTGCATCGAGCTGTAGAACGCCAGCGGGTAGATGGCGACGCCGGCTGCGCCGGCCATCACCGTTCCACGCCGCGAGATGAGGGCGGAGCTCTCTCGGCGCAGGGACGGGACGGCGATGGCGGCTTGCAGGAGGCCGCCGACGCCGAGCGCGGCGGCGCCTATTGTCAGGGGGCCGACGTCCGGCGCGAACGTGGCGGCGGTCCCCGTGGTGCCCCAGAGGAACGCGGCGGTGAGGACTGCGAGGATCCCGGGGAGCGAGCCGCGGCTCACAGGTCATCCAGCATCTGCGCCGCGAAGTCGCGGGCCCGCTCCAGTCGCTCGGGTGTGCCCTCCAGGCCCGCACGGGTGACCGACCCTTCGACGAGATAGCTGAAATGCTCCGCCAGCTCGCGCGCTCGTGCGTTGTCCGTGAGGGCTGTCAGCCCCTGAGCGAGGAGTCGCTCCACCTGCTCTTTGTGAATGCGCACAGAATCACGGGCCGGGTCGCCGGCGGGGAACTCCGATGCTGCGTTCAGAAGACCGCATCCGCGGAACCCCTTGGCATAGGCGTCGTTCGCGTGGTCGATATAGGCGTCGAACACGGCCAGCACCCGGCCGCTGTCCGTAGAGGCGGTGGAAGCGCGGGCACGGTACAGACCGACCCACTCCTCATGGCGGGCATCGATGAAGTGAATCGCCCCGGGTCTGGTGGAGGCTCTGATTCCACGGGAGGATGAGGAGCATGGCAGCACCGAGGAAGTACCCGGACGAGCTTCGGGAGAGAGCCACGAGGATGGCTGTTCAGGCGCGACTGGATCCATCGACGAGGTCGGGCACGTTCCGTCGTGTGGGCGAGCAGCTCGGGATCAATCCCGAGACTCTGAGGAATTGGGTCGTGCAGGCCGAGGTTGACGAGGGGCACCGTCCCGGGACCACGACTAGCGAGTCCCAACGCCTGGTCGAGCTGGAGAAGGAAGTACGTGAGCTGCGCCGGGCGAACTCGATCCTGAGGTCGGCGTCGGCTTTTTTCGCGGCGGAGCTCGACCGCCCACAGCGTTGATCGTGGAGTACATAGACCAGCACAAGCATGAGTTCGGCGTCGAGCCGATCTGTCGGACGCTAACCGCAGCGGGCACGCAGATCGCGCCGAGCACGTACTACGCGTTCAAGACCCGCCCACCCTCGAGACGGGCAGTGCGCGACGAGGAACTGCTGGTCCAGATCCACCGCGTCCATGCGGCGAACTTCGGCGTCTACGGGGCGAAGAAGGTCCATGCGCAGTTGCGGCGGGAGGGCATCTCGGTGGCGCGCTGCACGGTCGAGCGACTCATGCGCGTCGCGGGGTTGCGAGGGATCAGCCGGGCCAAGGGCCCGCGCACCACGATCTCCGGTCGCGGTCCGGATTCTCGTCCTGACCTTGTCGAACGTGACTTCACGGCGACTGCTCCGAACCAGTTGTGGGTCGCGGACATCACCTACTGCCGAACCTTCGCCGGCTGGGTGTATGCCGCGTTCATCATCGACGTGTTCTCCCGCCGCGTGGTCGGCTGGCAGCTGTCGAAGTCGCTACGAACCGACCTTGCGCTGGACGCGTTGGAGATGGGCATCTGGGCCCGCGATCACGCAGGCCAGTCCGTCACCGGGCTCACGCATCACAGCGATAAGGGCGTTCAATACGTCGCCATCCGCTACACCGAGCGACTTGCCGAGGCCGGCGCGGTCGCCTCGGTCGGCTCCACCGGCGACTCGTATGACAATGCCCTGGCCGAGGCCTTCAACTCGCTGTTCAAGGCCGAACTGGTCCGCAACCGCGGGCCCTGGAAGAACATCGACGACCTCGAGATCGCGACCGCGGAATACATCGACTGGTTCAACCACCGGCGTCTGCACGGCGAGATCGGAATGATCCCGCCCGTCGAGCTCGAGGACACCTACCATCACAACAACCCCGCACCGGCACCCGCCGACGCGGCACTTGCGAGCCTCTAACAAACCCGGGGCGATTCAAAGGCACTGACGAGATCCGCCTTGGAGGAGAAGTTGTTGTAGAGGCTCTTCCGTGCGACCCCGGCCTCAGCGGTGATCGTATCGATCCCCGTGGCGTGCACTCCGTCGGCGTAGAAGAGCCGTGCCGCGGCAGCAAGCAGCCGCTCTTTCGCAGTCCCCATACCTGTGCACCTCCGCAGTAGGCAGACCAGTCTACCTACCGGAGAAGCTGTCCGGGCGCAGGGTCGATCCTCCGCACCTGCGACGGGAGCGTGGGCCGGAACCCGGCTGCATACGAAGGGTCGGCGAACCAGCCTGGGCCCGGTCGTCTCGTCGGCCGGCGCCGGACCCTGTGGTCGTGTCCTACTCCATCTTCAGCGTGAGCAAGTGCGTTCTCGCCAGCGCTGATGCTGTCTGACCGTCGCGGTCGGCGATCGCCTCGAGGATGGCGGTGTGTGCGTGCTGATCGACGTCGCTCCCCAACGTGCCCCGCAGGCGCAGCAGCTCGATCATGGCTTGCCTGCTGCGCGGGGTGAAGCTGTCGAACAGGTCGACGATGAGCGGATTGTGCGATGCCGTCACGACAGCTCGATGGAACGCGATGTCAGCGTCGACGTGCGCGTCAATCTCAGTTCGCTGACTGTCACGCTCAGCTGCGGCATGCCTGATCGCGCGCAGCTCGACGGGAGAGCGTCGCTCGGCGGCGAGAGCGGCGGCTTCGACTTCGACCGCGATGCGGGCCTCGATCACCGAGTTGATGTCTGCCATGCGCAGCGCAACGCCCCAGTCCTCGACGATGTCGAGCGCATCGACGAAGACGCCGGCTCCTTGCCGGGTGGACAGCACCCCCTGTCCTGCGAGACGGCGGATGGCTTCGCGCACGGTCGATCTGCCGACTCCGAGCTGCGGGCCGAGCGTGCTCTCTCCGGGAAGCTTCGATCCCAGCGGCCACTCGCCCGCCCGAATCCGGTCGAGGAGCAGATCTGCCGCTTGCTCTGCGAGCGGGACGCGTGTCACCTGTGCCATGAACCCTCCACCGCGCTACTTGTCTGAGAAGTCGTGCAGAGCCTAGCTCATCTGTGCATGGGGGCATCGATGCGCGGCGGTGCCGACCGGGGAGGATGCGGATGGCTCGTCGCGACAGAAGCTGGTGCAGTTCAGGTTCACCGTGTAGACACCGTCCTGAACGCCAGGCCTGCGTCCTGGCAGCGCTCAGGGAGGTCTTCATATGTGCGATGAATCCGTCGTCCCCTCGTTCCAGCCGACCGACGAATGGCGCGAGGACTGGCCGTACGGTGTGTCGACGTCCGTGCAGGTCCTGGCGTCCGTCACCGGCCCGGCTGCGACTCGCGCGGTGCAGAGTTTCCTGAAGCCCCTCACGCACAACCCGGACGCCGATGTGCCCGACGGCGTCAGCCTCTACTACCAGGGTGGATTCACCGTGGAGTCCACGCCGCCGGCCGCTGGCGGCGCCTGGAAGATACTCCTGACCTCGGCCGGCGAGGACGGGTTCGACTCCCTCGAGAGTGCAGCGGACGACCTCACGGCAGCGCTGCGGGCGACGCCCGGCGAGGTGCAGCTCGCCTGGCACGAGTTGCCCGCCACCCAGGTGGACTGACCCGGGAAGCCACTCTCCGCCTGCGAGGGCAGCGCAGAGCGGTTCGCGCCATCGCCCGCATCGTCGGCCGGCACCTGCATCGTCGGCCGGCGCCATCGCCCGCATCGTCGGCCGGCACCTGCATCGTCGGCTGGCGCCGCGCCGAGGTGCGGGAATGTGGGCTACGGTGCCGTCGGAGTCGTCGGCACTGCGGCCCCACGTCGGGGCAGGGGTATGAGGTGGAGTGAGGGTGTCTGAGGCAGAGGGGCGTCCGGTGCGGGGACGTCAGGACGGGGTCGACGTGCGGCCCGCACAGCCTGGAGCTGCCGTGGCGCAGGAAGAAGCCACCGGGCAGGGAGGCGCCGGACGGAGCGAGCAGGCCCGCACGATCACCGTCGACAGCGAGCACGCCGGCCGACGGTTGGACAAGTTCTTGCGTTCGCGCCTCAAGGGCGTCCCGGCGGGATTGGTGTTCAAGCTCCTGCGCCAGGGAAGACTGCGCGTCAACGGGCGCAAAGAGCAGCAGGGGTACCGCCTGCAGACGGGCGATGTCATCGATGTCCCGGCGCTGCGGATCGACGACGCCGCCGTGCCGCGCGGCGCAGTCCCGGCATCGCTGATCGACCAGCTCCGGGGCACCGTTCTCCACGAGGACCAGGACCTCCTGATCATCGACAAGCCGGCCGGTGTGGCGGTCCATCGGGGCACCGACGTCTCTGCCGGGGTGATCGAAGCGTTCCGTCAGCTCCGACCCGGACTGCCCGCGCTGGAGCTCGGCCACCGATTGGACCGCGATACGTCGGGCGTGCTCGCCATGGCGAAGAGCCCGTCGGCGCTGCGGTATCTCCACACGCTCCTGCGCGAGCGGGAGGACGAGATCGAGCGCCACTACCTGGCCGTCGTCGCCGGGAGCTGGCCGTCCGACATCGAGGTCCTGGACGCACCGCTGCGGCGCGAGGACGCCCGTGTCGTCGCCGATGCAGATGGTCAGCGCGCCGAGACCCGTGTCTGCGTGAAGCAGCGCATCAGAGATCGAGCCACCCTCGTGGGCGTCCGCCTGCTGACCGGGCGGAAGCATCAGATCCGCGTCCACCTGCAGCACGCGGGGCACCCCATCGCGGGCGACGACCGCTACGGGGACCGTCGCTTCAACCATCAGGTGGCGAGACTCGGCGGAAGCGGGCTCCACCTGCATGCCGAGAAGCTCGTCATCCCCCGCGCCGACGGCACGGATCTCGTGGTCACAGCGCCGATGCCTCCGCGCTGGGAGCAGCTGCTGAAGGCCGGCCTGTGACCGACAGCCTCATCTGCAACGCGTCCTGGGGTCCGAGGTGGTCACAAGGGCTCGGCCACAGGGATGAGGAGCGTGCGCAGCTGTGCGATCTGTTCAGGCGGCAGACGTTCGAGAAGCCATTTCTCCGCGGCGTCGTCGGTGAGACTGATTGCGTCGTCGACGAGCGATCTTCCGCTGTGGGTCAGCTGGAAGTGACCCTCCTCCGTGCACTGAACCCATCCGAGCTTCTCCAGGGGACGGACTCTTCGAATTGTCTGCGATCGGGGTGAGCGCAAACGGTTCGCGAGTACCGCACGATCGATGCCCACGGAGCCGATTGCTGTGAGCGCCCGAAGGTCATCGATGGTGATGCCGATTCGGGACAGCTTGGCGTCCATGGCCGAAGCGATGGCGGCCTGTGCGTCCGTGAGCAGCATCGTGCTCTCGAACCCCCTCGACCTGCGTGCGCCCGAGGGATTCTCGTGATCGTGCTCCGGCGGTTCTGTCATCAGTATGAGTGCCCTTTCCTGAAGCGCATGTCGTCGACGCAAACGGCAGTGGTGTCGACGATTCGCCCTTGGTATCCACGGTTCTCCAGATCGGTGGCTGCGCTGTCCTCCACCTGGAGCCTGGCGAGGAGCTCTGCATCGACCGGGTTCGGTTCGTCGACGACGACTTCATACCGGAACTGATATCCGACGAGCTCCGGGCCGTACAGGAATGTGCCCTCCGGGCTGAAGCGCGCACTGAACATTCCGTGGTTGCCCTGTTCAGCCAGCAACCGCGTGCGCTGGTCCGATGTCAGGCCCATGAATCTGCCCCAGACGGTCATCCGATAGGTGCGTTCCATCAGCGATCATCCGTTCTCGTGGCTCGGTCAAATGTCGTGACGATCTCGTTGGCCGCCTCGTCCGCCGATGTCGGCAATGCGCCCGCCGTGAGGTGCGCCGCGACGGCATCCACCGTGGAGCGGAGCATGTAGGCCATGAGCCATGGGTCGAAGGCCCGCATCTCCTCGCGGCGTTGTCCGTCTTCGAACAGCTCGATGATGCCCCGGAGCGAGTCCTTCCCTCGGGAGTCGAAGCGGTCGAGGTCGAAGCGGCTCTGATAGCGCGCCACTGCGATCAATGCACTCGTCTGGAGTGGCTGGTCCGTGCAGAACTGCAGGTATGTGCGAATGTAGTCCTCGAGTCGTCTTCTGCTCGCGGCGGAGCTGGCCAGCACCGCATCGATCGACGGGCCGATCTTCGAGATGACGTTCAGTGCGACGGCTTCGGCGAGTTCCGCCTTGTCGGCGAAGTTGCTGTGGACTGCACCCCTGCTGTAGCCGGCATGCTCAGCCACTGTGCGGAGCGACGTATCGGAGACACCGAGCTGAGCGAACAGTTCGGTCGCGGCGTCGATCAGCCTGCTGCGCGTCACTTCTCGGCTTTCGTCGCGCGACATGCGGACTCGTGTCTGCGGGGTCTGGCTCATCATGCACTGGACGATACCACGTGGTATCTGGATGCCAAGTGGTATGTGCTGGGGTGTGGAGTGGCCCGTCGGGCAGTGGAGCTGATCGGACAGCTGGTAGCGGACCTCTCGCGGTCGTTCGTGTGATGTCCCCGGACCGCTGGCGCCCTAGGGCGTCGCGCCGCTCGGCGCGAGGTCAGCGCTGCGGCGTCAGGGTCCGGGTGTACTGCACGTCACCGTTGGCATCGATCAGCTCCACGGTGAACGACTCGCCCTGCGGGGCGATCTCGACCCGGCCGAAGAACTGGCCGGTGCCGTCGCGCGGGGAGCCCATCGCCGGGCCGGCCTTCTGGAAGTCCACCTCGGGCCCGAACGTCCCGTCCATCTCGTTGGGACCGAAGGAGCCGGAGTTGATCGGACCGGCCACGAACTCCCAGAACGGGTCGAAGTCCGTGAAGGCGGCCCGGTCGGGCGAGTAATGGTGAGCGGCGCAGTAGTGGACGTCGCCGGTCAGGAACACGACGTTCCGAGTCTTCTGCGCCTTGAGGCCCGAGAGCAGGCGGGCGAGCTCGAGCTCCCGCCCCAGTGGCGCGCCGTTCTCGGCGTTGGCGATCGACTCCTGGCCCTCCCCGTCGGGGACCACGATGCCCAGGGGGAGATCGGCGAGGATCACCTTCCAGGTGGCCTGGGACCTCCGCAGCCCCTTCAGCAGCCACTGCAGCTGCTCCTCGCCGAGCATCGGCGTCGACTGCTGCTCGAGGCCGTCGGTGTTCTCGCTCTTGTGCGTCCGCATGTCGAGCACGAACACGTCCAGGTCGGGACCGCGCTCGATCAGGCGGTAGATGCGCTCCGGCTCAAAGCCGCTGCTGGGCGACAGGGCGCGCACGTCGGCGATCGGCTGGTACTCCTGCCAGGCGCGTCGACCGCGAGCGGCGAGAGTGTTCACGTCACGGATCGTGTAGGCGTCGTCCTCGAGCACCTCGCCGGGCCACCAGTTGTTGGTGGTCTCGTGATCGTCCCAGGTGGCGATGACCGGCACCTCGGCGTACATCGCACGGATGTTGTCGTCCAGGAGGTTGTAGCTGTGGCGGCCGCGGAACTCCCGCAGGGTCTCGGCGACCTTCGCCACCTCCTCGGTCACCACGTTGCGCCACACGGCGCCGTCCGGCTCCTCCAGGGTCTCCGCGATAGGGCCGTCGGCGTAGATCGTGTCGCCGGCGTGGAGGAGGAAGTCCGGTGCGAGCGTGCGCATCGTCTCGTAGCCGAACATGCCGCCGACGTCGGGATTGATGCCGTACCCCTGGCCGGCGGTGTCCGCCGTCCACACGAAGGTCTGCGCGCCGTCGGAGCGCTTGCCGGGGGCCGTGCGGAAGCGCCCGGCGCCGACCTCGCTGCGTCGGCCGTGCTCGTCCTCGAAGAACAGTTCGGTCTCGAACGCCGTTCCGGCGGGCAGGCCCTCAGCACTGATCCGCGCCGTGAAGTCGGTGTCCGCGGCGGCCCACGGCCCGCGGAGGGAGATCGGCTGCCCGTCGGCGCCTGCTCCTCTTGCGCGGCGTCGGCCGCCGGTGGGGAGGCGCTCGCCGTCCGCATCGAGGGCGTGCAGCACGGCATAGAGGCGTCCCTCGCCGGAGGCGCGGGACCAGAGCACCGCGGAGCTCGAGGTGACGTCCCCGGTCTGCAGACCCGAAGGCAGGGTCAGGCGGGAGCCCGCGGGACCGGAGGGCGTGCCCGGTGCTGCGACCGCGGAGCCGGTGGGGAGTGATGTGGCCAGGGCTGCGGCGGCCGCGCCTTTCAGCACGGCCCGACGGTTCGGCGACGAGGAGATGTCCATCGCTCCAGTGAACGGCAGCCCCGTGACGAGCCGGTGGCGTCAGGATGACGGCAGGGAGACGAACCGGAGCCGGGTCGCTCGGACCCGGCGCGGTTCGGCGTGACCGAGCGCGCTGAACCTGTGGGCCTCCCGGTACGTCAGCTCCCGAGGACACGCTCCGCCGGGATGCTGCCGTCCTGCCAGGGAGTGAGGATCCAGACCGCCAGATATGCGCCGACGCCCAGCACCGGAAGCAAGAAGGAGGCCAGGACGAGTGCACGCACCAGCCACACGTTCAGCCCGAGCTTGTCGGCGATGCCTCCGGCGATGCCGCCGACGAGTCGCCGCGGTCCGCGTCGGAAGCCGAGGCCGCGGAGGGAATCAAAGAAGTTGTTCATGTCGGCCACAGTACGCAGGCGCGGCGGTCGCCGCAGTAGGGATGGCCCCAGGATCAGGATGAGGAGAACCGTAGAGATCCCCTGCACCACACAGGTCATCATCGTCGAGGCGCTGCGGTCCGTGCAGGAGGAGGGCTGGCTGTGACGGTCGACGAGCTGATCGAGCTGATCGAGCTGATCGAGCTGATCGAGCTGATCGAGCTGACGGAGCTGACTGGGCTGACCGAGCTGTCGGGGTCGTAGCCAGCGAGTCTGCGGGCACGTAGGGTCCCAGCATCTGGAGCGGCCGCACGGGCGCTCCGCGAGCGACACGGAGAAGGAGTGATCGACATGCTGAACTGGCTGATGCGACTCCGACGAGCGAGCGGGGATGCGAGGGCGGTGAGCCGCGGCCCGGAGGCGGTCGGCAAGCGCGCCGGCCGCCGCACCGCGCACGGGCTGCTGCGGCGGCTGCTCCGCTAGACCTCGGCAGGGGTCCGTGACACGGCCCGCAACGGGCGGCTCCTGAGGGCCGCCGTCGGCCGTGACCTACGGCGACTCCGCTGAACACATGGGCGTCGGAGACTAAGCTGAACACCCGATGGTCTCCGACGCCTCTGAACATCCCGAGCCCTCGATCGATGACACTCTCGATCGTGGTCGTATCAGCGCCCCGAACGTGACCTGGACCGGCCTGCTCACCTCGGCGCCGGCTCTAGCCGCAGGCCTGATCTTCGTCATCCTCATCGCGTCGGGCCCGATGGAGCGCTGGGACTACCTGCTCGCTCACCGCTGGCTGCGGAACTATCAGCCCGAACTGCTGTGGTTCGCCCAGAACGTCCTGGACCGTGTCGCCAGCCAGGCCATCTGCCTGCCTGTGCTCTGCGTGACAGCGATCGTCCTCGCCCGTAGGCGGAGGTCCTGGCGACCGATCAAGGTCGCTCTGCTCGCCGAGTTCGCCTTCCTCGCAGGCGTCGGCGGGATGAAGGTCGTCTTCGCCCGGCCCGTGACGTACTCCCGAGAGCCCGGTTTCTTCGAAGGCGGCCTGATCGACATGGGCGCCAAGGGCATCAGCTTCCCCTCCGGTCATGCGGCGGAGTCGATCCTCATCTTCGGTGCGGCCGTCTACCTGCTCGCCCACTACAGCGCGGCGTCCCCGCGACTCGTGCGCCGCCTGCGCTGGGTGGTCGCCCTGATCGCCCTGAACTCGGTGGTGGTCTCGTTCCTGCTGGGCTGGCACTGGATGAGCGACCTCCTCGGCGGCCTCCTCCTGGGCGGGTTGCTCCTGCGGCTCATCACCCGGTGGGACGAACGCGGACGTGAGCGGCAGGGCGATGCGGCCGTCGGTGCGTGAGCGGTCGGCGGTGCACGAAACTCGCTGAGGCGACCTGTGCGCCCACCGGGGCGGCGGGGCGGCGGGCGAGTCAGCCCAGCGGCTCGGCGAGCGCGACGATGATCCCCTCCGGGCCACGCAGATAGCAGAGCCGATATGCCTGCTCGTACTCCACGATCTCGCCGATCAGCTCCGCTCCGTGCTGGAGGAGCTGCGCGACGGACTCCTCGACGTCCTCGACCTCGAACATCACCGAGCGGTACCCGAGCCCGTGGGGCTCGTCCTTCGGGCGCTCGACGCCGACGGCGGCCGGAGTGGCGAACTGCGAGAGCTCGATCCTGCCCGTCCCATCGGGCATGGCGAGCATGGCGATCTCCGTGCGCATCCCGGGAAGTCCCGTGACGCGCTCGGCCCATCGTCCGCTCACCTCTGTGCGCCCTTCGAGCTCCATACCCAGCGCGGTGAAGAAGCGGGCCATCGCGTCGAGATCCTCGACGATGATTCCGACGTGGTCCATGCGTCTCATGCCCATGGCGCAGAACGTAGCACCGCGGGGGCTCCGAAGGCAGTACCGGCAGAGGCAGGGGCAGTGGCAGGGGGCGGCTGCCGTCGCCGCTTGACGGGACGGCCGCGGCGGCGGCGACCACAGCACGGTGAACGACCAGGGGAGCGCCAGCGGGGGCACGATGACGATTCGTGGAAGTTCTGGGGGAGTGCCGGGCAGATGACGGGCTGGGTACGGAGGGTCGCCTGCGCGCCATCTGCCCGCCCACGAAGGTTCGCATCCTCGGCACGCCACGGTGGTCCTGGCTCCATAGCGTCGTGCGCGGCCCGTCCACTCCTCACTCCTGGAGCCCCTATGTCCGCCACCTCCTGGCGTTCTGCCCCGCTCACCCTCGCCGTGGCCGTAGCCCTCGGCCTGACCCCCCACCCTCACCTCCGCCGCCCATGCCCTCCCCGCCCTCGCCATCTCCGCCCCCGCGCATCCGGCCGCCCCCACGGCCCGAGACGCCCTGCCGTCGGCCGCCGTCGAGGCGCCCGAACCCGACGTGCTCGACGTCGACATCGCCGATTCCGGTCTCCAGGAGCAGACCTCGGATCGCACCGTCACGCCGTTCGGCCCCGAGCCGACGATCGCCGAGGACCCTGCGCTCGGCCGCGAGGTCGCCTCGTACGACGGCACCGGCGCGACCCGGTACGACTTCGCCGACGGCTTCGAGCGCACCGCCCACGCCGTCACCCTCGAATGCACCGTCCGCTTCGACGACGGCCTCACCACCGGCACCGACGAGTCCACCGGCAACTTCTGCGGAGCCAAGGAGGCGGGCGGCTACTCGCTGACCGCCTACGGCTCGACCCTGAAGATGGTCGTGAACATCGAAGGGACCTACTACTCCGCAGGCACCGAGATCGACGAGGGAGTCTGGTACCACGTGACCGGGACCTGGGACGGCGAGACCGTCGCGCTGCACCTGAACGGCGAGAAGGTCGCTGAGACCCCGACGGAGGGATCGACGGTCACGCCGCCGACGGCCGCCGCTCGGCAGTTCTTCCTCGGTGCGGACACCAACAGCACCGGGTCCCCGCAGTTCCACGGCACCGTGTCCGTGGCCGATGCCGGCATCTACTCGCGCGCACTGACCGCGCAGGAGGTCACGGCCCGCTACGCCCGCAGCTTCGCGGACCGGTCGACCGAGCAGGTGTCGTTCACCCCGACGAGCCCTGCCGAGGGTTCCGAGCTGACCTCGCCCACCACGCTCGCGGGCACCCTGGAGAACCCTGAGCTGCTCGCCGCCCCACTCACCTACACCCTGGACGGCGCCGAGAGCGCGCTCGGGGACGAGGTGGGCCCCGGGCTGAGCGCCGGCGATCATGTCCTGGCGTGGTCCGGTCTGGACGCCTTCGGCGAGGAGATCACCGGGGAGATCACCTTCTCCTCGTCCTCGATCCCCGTCGGTGCCGGTGCCTCCCAGCGGCCCGGCGCTCGATCGGCCCAGCTGACCGCCACCGCGGACAGCCCCACCGGAGACGATCTGCGCACCACCTTCCTCGAGGGCGACCTCTCCTCTGCGACGGGCACCGAACAGGGCGTGATCACTCCCGCCGACATCGCCGACGACGGCTCCGTGCCCGGCGACGTCGAACTCCAGGACGCCGCCTCTGTCGAGGACCCGCTGGACCCCACCGATCGTGAGGAGCTCGAGAGCCCGGTCAGCCAGCAGGTGCCCGCCCTGCGCACCGAGATCCCGTTCACGCAGGCCGGACAGACCGTCCTGTGGCGAGGTCAGGTCGACCCCGCCCGCGAGGTGCGCCTGCTGCTGCTGAACGAGGAGACCGGAACGTACGAGCAGGTGGACGCCGCACGAGGCTCCTCGGACGCCGCGACCGAGCTCAGCGCTCCGGCCGCGGCGGAGCACGGAACCAGCGGCACGGTGCACGCCCTCGTGCTGGGCACCGATCCGTTCGCCGACGATCTCGACGAGCCGGTGCGCGACGGCTTCGAGGACCCGGACAGCTACGACTTCTCCCTCCTACACCTCACCGACACCCAGTACCTCTCCGAGGGCGCCACCGAACGGCCCAGCGCCGAGGAGCGGGAGGTCTGGGCAGACGCCTACGAGGACTCCTACCGCTGGGTCGCCGAGCACGGCGAGGAGCACAAGCTCGCCTATGTGGCCCACACCGGCGACATCATCGAGAACTGGAACACGAACAACGAGGACCGGGCCAAGGCCACCGAGGAGTTCGAATTCGCCTCCCGCACCCAGGAGATCCTCGAGGACACCGGGGTGGTCCACTCCGTCCTGCCGGGCAACCACGACAACCGCGGCGGCAACGACATCGGACAGGACAGCCTGTACAACGAGTACTTCGGGCCCGAGCGGTACGAGGCGCTCGCCGAGCAGCAGTCCTGGAAGGACGCCGGCGCCGAATATCACCCGTGGAAGCCAGGGGACAACGAGAACAGCTACACCCTGTTCAGCGCCGGCGGCCAGGACTTCATCGCGCTCAACCTCGGCTACCTGGTCACCGAGGAGGAGACAGCCTGGGCGAGCGACGTGCTCGACCAGTTCTCCGAGCGCAACGGCATCCTCCTCACCCACGCGTACAACAAGCCCAGCTCCGAGGAGGACGGCCGCGGCGGCTCGTTCTCCCAGGACGGCGCCATCATCCGCGAGCAGCTGCTCGAGAAGCACTCGAACGTCGCCCTGGTGCTGTCCGGCCATGAGCACGGCGTGAGCATCGGAGTGCGCACCGACGTCGGCGATCCCGGGAACAACGTGGTCGAGCTGCTGGCCGACTACCAGTTCTACGAGGTCGGATCGGACCAGCTGGGGCTGACCGAGACGGGCGGCTACGACCAGGACACCGGCCTGCGTTTCGGGGCGGCATTCTTCCGCCTGCTGCAGTTCGACCTCGACCGTGGAGAGGTCTCGGTCGACACGTACTCGCCGCATCTGGACGAGTTCGGTGCCACCGAATACGACACGAAGGACCGGTACAACGGGCATGAGGACGACTTCCGCCTGCCGGTCCAGTTCCAGGGCCGCACCACCGGCTTCACCACCGATGCGTTCCTCGGCCTCACCCCGAGCGACCGGGTGATCGACGAGCTCACCCATGCGTCCGGCGAGCAGGCGACAGCGATGTGGCGGGGCCTCAGCGCGGGCAGCCCGTACGGATGGTTCGCGGTCAGCCGTGACGAGTCCCGGGCCGTCGGCGCTCAGGAGCTGCGGACCCTTGCGCTGAAGGGCGAGGACGCCGAGGGCATCGTGCAGCTGGGCGCCTTCAGCACCTCCGCGAAGAAGCGCGCCACCCACCCTGCTGATGCTGATGCTGATGCTGATGCTGATGCTGATGCTGATGTCGACGAGGCCGACGCCGACGAGGCCGACGCCGACCTCGAGGCCGGCTCCGACGCTGACACGCGGAACGAGGAGGATCCCGAGAGCACCGAGTGACCCGAAGGGGTCCGCGTCGCAGCGATCGCGTCGGATCCAGCCGCCGGAACTGCACGGGGCCCGTCGTCCACTGGGGCGACGGGCTCCGTCGCGTCGGCCGACGGTCGGCCCTCGTCTGGTCTGCTCTCGTCTCGTCCGGCTTCGTCTCCTCTCATCTCGTCTCATCTGGTCTGCTCTCGTCTCGTGTGGATTCGTCGTGTCCGGCGTCGTCTCCTCCAGGCTCCTGGTCGTCCGCGAATGAAACGTGTTTCAGGAGTGATCTGTGCGTTCTCGATCCAGAAGGCGAGGACTGACCTGCAGGAACGGCGGCGCGGCGAGCGCTGCGAGAACCGATGCGTGAATGTGATTGACACCACGATGAAACGACTGCACTCTATGGTCATCGGCACCGAGGCCGATACCGGCGATCGAGTGCGAGGTGGGCGAGCATGCGCAGCAGCACCACGATCCGCGATGTCGCCGCCGCGGCAGAGGTCTCCATCTCGACGGTCTCCCGCACGATGGCGCATCCCGAGCTGGTCGCCTCCGGGACCCGTGAGCACGTGCTCGCCATCGCCCGCGATCTCCGGTACCGGCCGGCGCTCGGTCCGAGCACCGACAGGGCCCGCCCCGGGATGCTCGGCCTCGTCGTCCCCGATCTCGAGAACCCCTTCTTCGGCCTGATCGCCAAGGGCGTGCAGGCCCGCGCCCGATCCGCCGGGATGCTTGTGGTGGTCAGCGACATCGAGGAGGACGGCATGCTCGAGCGCACGATGCTCGAGTCGATCGCCTCCGGTGTGGACGGACTGATCCTGTGCTCGCCCCGCGGCGACGACGAGAACATCCTCGACGTCGCGCGGCGCGTGCCCACCGTCACCGCGAACCGCGAGGTCACCGGGGTTCCCAGCGTGATGTTCGACGAGGACCGCGGCATGACGTCCTCGCTGCGGCACCTGCAGGCGCTCGGCCACCGCCGCATCGCGTATGCGGGCGGCCCGCTGCAGTCCTGGACCCATCGCCGTCGCGCGCAGGCGGTCCATCGCTTCGCCGAGCAGGAGAGCGATGTCGGGCTGATCGACCTCGGCTCCTTCCAGCCCTACCTCAGCGGCGGCCTGGGCGCCGCCGATCAGGCGCTCGCCGCCGGCGTCACCGCGATCGTCGCCTTCAACGATCTGCTCGCCCTGGGCATCCTCGACCGGCTCGCGCAACGCGGCGTGCGGGTCCCGGAGGACATGAGCGTCACCGGGATCGACAACGTGTCCGCGGCGACGTACGTCCGCCCGCACCTGACCACGGTCGATGTCCCGCGTGTGCGCATGGGGCGCACCGCCGTCGACCTGCTGCTGTCGACCATGCACGACGGGGCGCCCGCCCCGTCCCCGATCCTCCCGGCCGAGCTGATCGTCCGGGATTCCACCGCTGTCGCACCGGTCGTCGTCGACCGGTGACCATCCCCGCGTCGGCCACGGCCTGCGCATCCGGCTCCCGCCACGCCGCAGTGACGGGACATCACCAGGAGGAACCCGTCATGCGCACCACCCTTCGCCCCACCCTCACCCGTCGCACCGCGACCGTCGGGCTCGTCGCCGTCGGCGCCGCCGCGGGTCTGGCCGCCTGCTCCGCCCCCGGCTCCGGCGGGGGAGAGTCCGACGACGCTCCGGACGAGGAGATCCCCGAGACCCCGTCCGAGGCCGTCGCGCTGAACATCTTCGACGTGGCCGGTGCCCAGAAGGAGCTCGGTCCGATGATCGAGAAGTGGGCCGAGGACCATCCGGAGATCGTCTCCTCGGTGAACTTCGAATCCGGCGACGCCCCGTCCCTCGTGGGCCAGATCAAGCCGCAGGTGGACAGCGGCCGTCTCGAGGTCGACCTGGTCCTGACCGGCAACGACGGTCTGTCCGCCGGGATCGGCTCGGACCTGTGGATCCCGCTGATCGACTCCTACGGGGACCGCCTCGGCAACCAGGACACCTACCTCGAGGCCGCCGCCTCGATGCAGGAGCTCGCCTCCGGCTACGGCATCGTGCTCTCCTACTACCCGTCGGGTCCGCTGCTGCAGTACAACCCCGACAAGGTCGACGAGGTCCCCACCACCCCCGAGGACCTGCTGGCCTGGGCGAAGGAGCACCCCGGTGAGTTCGGCTACGCCCGCCCCGCGAACTCCGGGCCCGGCCGCACCTTCCTCATGGGGCTGCCGTACATCCTCGGCGACTCGGATCCCAAGGACCCCGAGAACGGCTGGGAGAAGACCTGGGAGTACCTCAAGGATCTCGGCCAGTACGTCGACAACTACCCCAGCGGCACCGGTCAGGTCATCTCCAACATGGCCGACGGCAGCTGGAACATGATCCCGACGACCACCGGCTGGGACATCAACCCCCGGGCCACCGGGCAGCTTCCCGCCGAGTACGAGGCCGCCGCGTTCGACGAGTTCACCTGGGTCACCGACGCTCATTACGCCGTCATCCCGGTCGGCCAGAGCGCGGACAAGATCTCCGCCCTGCTCAACCTGCTCAACGGCATCCTCGAGCCCGAGTACAACGCGATGGCCTACGACGAGGGCTACTTCTACCCCGGCCCCGCCGTCGAGGGCGCCACCCTCGACCTCGCTCCCGAGGAGAGCCAGAAGGTCGTCGAGGAGTTCGGTCGCGACTGGTACGACGAGCTCATCGACTCCGCCCCGCAGGAGACCCCGCTCGAGCCGGACCTCATGGTCAAGGCCTTCGACCTCTGGGACCGCGAGGTCGGCAGCCAGGGCTGAGCGCGCATCCGCGACCGGACGACCACCGCAGAAGGAGAGGCGCGACGAGATGACCACGTCAGCCGAAGAGTTCGACACCATCCGCATCGAGAACGTGGGCAGGCGATTCGGGGGCACCACGGCCCTCCAGGGCTTCGACCTGACCGTGCAGCGCGGCGAGTTCATCGCCCTGCTGGGCCCCTCGGGCTGCGGCAAGTCCACCGCCCTGAACTGTCTGGCGGGGCTGCTCCCGCTCACCGACGGGTCGATCCACGTCGGCGATCAGCGAGTCGACGTGCTGCCCCCGGAGAAGCGCGACTTCGGGATGGTGTTCCAGAGCTACGCCCTGTTTCCGCACCTCACCGTGGAGAAGAACGTGGCGTTCGGTCTGCAGATGCGCGGGGTCTCCCGCAGCGAGACCGCCCGCCGGGTCGCCGAGGCACTGCGCCTGGTGCGCCTGGAGGACCAGGCCAAGAAGCTTCCCGGCCAGCTCTCCGGCGGCCAGCAGCAGCGCGTCGCGATCGCCCGCGCGGTCGTCATCGAGCCGCGCGTGGTGCTGATGGACGAGCCGCTGTCGAACCTCGACGCGAAGCTGCGGCTGGAGATGCGCACCGAGATCCGGCGCCTGCACCAGACGCTGGGTCTGACCACCGTCTACGTCACCCACGACCAGGAGGAGGCGCTGTCCCTGGCCGATCGCCTGGTGGTGCTGCGCGCGGGGCGCGTCCAGCAGATCGGCACCCCGCAGGAGCTGCACGACAACCCCGCGAACTGGCACGTCGCCGACTTCATGGGATACCGCAATCTGCTGGAGGCCACGGTCTCCGCGGACGCCGACGGACAGGGCCGGGTGCGGATCCGGGCCGACGACCTCGAGCTCGTCGGCACCGCGGTGAATCCCACCGCGGCAGGGGAGACGGTGCGATTGGCCGTGCGCCCCACCGACCTGGTCGTGCAGGCTTCGCAGAGCGCGGCGGCCTCCCCGGTCAACACCATCGCCGCCGACGTCGAGATCGTCGAGTACCAGGGGCGTGACTACGCGGTCGAGGTGCGCACCACCGGAGGACGCACCCTGCACGTGCGCTCCGACCACGCTCCCGAGGTGGGCACGAAGGTGCTGCTCACCGTCGATCCGTCGCGGGCGCTGGTCTATCAGGAGGATCTCGACACCGCGACGACCGTCGCCCATGACACGGCGGTGCCGGCATGACCGCCTCGGCGGTGGGCGGCACGAAGCAGACCCGCGGCACCGCCAGCCTGCGCCACCGTCTGGCCGACCGCGGCATCGACTCCCAGCTGCTGCTGATGGTGCCGGCGATCGTGTTCATCCTGGCGCTGTTCGTCTACCCCTTCGCCTACGGCTTCGGGCTCACGCTCCAGCCCACCGAGGACACGGTGGACACCTGGGGCGGTGGGATCCTGGCGAATTACGTGCGCTTCTTCGGCGATGCGTTCACGGTCGAATCGGTGTGGCTCACGGCGCGTCTGGCGATCCCCGCCGCGCTGTTCAACGTGCTGGTGTCGATCCCGCTGGCGATCAAGCTCAAGCCGAAGTTCCGGGGCAAGCAGCTGATCTCGACGCTGCTGGTCCTGCCGATCACCCTGGGCACGGTGCTCACCGCGCAGGGCCTGCTGATCTTCGCGGGCCGCCAGGGCTGGTTGAACCACACGCTGATGAACCTCGGGATCCTCGATCAGCCGCTGACGCTGGTGCACAACTACATCGGCGTGCTGCTGTCGCTGATCATCTCGGGATTCCCCTTCGCGTTCCTGCTGATCTCGTCGTACCTCTCGGGGATCGACCCGTCGCTGGACCGGGCGGCCCGCGCGCTCGGGGCGGGCTGGGCGCAGCGATTCCTGCGCATCACCCTGCCGCTGCTCGCGCCGGGGCTGGCGACCACGTTCATCCTCACCTTCGTGCTCGCCTTCAGCGTCTTCCCCTCGGCGACGCTCGTCGGCGACCCGAGCGGATCCACCCGTGTGCTCGCCGTGGTCGCGTACCGCTTCTTCGGTGAGCAGTTCGACTATCCGATGGCCTCGACCGTCGCGATCATGATGGGCCTGGCCGAGCTGGCCGTGGTCGCGACCGTGCTGCTGGGCCGTTCATTCCTGTACAAGGGCTCGACAGGGGGCAAGGGCTGATGACCATGCAGAACGTGGAGAGCGCTCCGCACGAGGACGCACCCACCACCACCGAGGTCGGGCCGCTCACCGCGCCGACCCCTCCGGCCCCGAATCCGGCGGCCGACCGCATCCCCGGCGACCGCGCGCTGTCCGCGCAGCCCAGCACCTGGGTGGCGTGGGCCGGCATCGCCGCCTTCCTGATCTTCCTGCTGGGAATCCTGATCAGCGTCGTCATCGACTCCTTCGGCACGGCCTGGTTCGCCAAGTGGCTGCCCGAGGAGTTCACGGCCGGCTGGTACTCGGAGGCCTGGTCCCGCTTCGAGCTGGGCCACGTCATCCTGGTCACGCTGGTCGTCGCGATCTCGGTGGTGGCGCTGTCGATCCTCATCGGGGTGCCCGCCTCCTACACGCTCGCCCGGCGCCAGTTCCCCTTCAAGAAGGCGGTCACGGCGCTGTTCCTGCTGCCGGTGATCATCCCGCCGATCACCTTCGGCATCCCGTTGGCGACCGTGATGTACAACTTCGGGCTGGGCCGCACGGTGCTCGCCGTGATCCTCGTGAACCTGGTGCCCTCGGTGCCGTTCGTGATCATCACGATGACCCCGTTCATCGAGCAGATCAATCCGGCGATCGAGAACGCCGCCCGCATGAGCGGAGCCCGGATGCGCCACGTGTTCGTGCGCATCCTGGGCCCGATCCTGGTGCCCGGGATCCTCGCTGCGGCGATCCTGGTGCTGGTGCGCACCGTGGGGATGTTCGAGCTGACGTACCTGGTCTCCGGACCGGGAACGGACACCCTCGTGGTCTCCATCTTCCGCGCGATGACATCGGCCGGCGGTTCGGAGCCGCGACCGCTGGTCTCGGCGATGGCGTTCCTGTACACCGCGATGATGCTGATCACCCTGATCATCGCGCTGCGCTTCGTGAACCCGACGCAGCTGGTCGCGCGCGTCAGCGCCGGGGACGACGACTGACGCACGGCAGGGGCGACTGACGCGCTGCGGGGACGGCTGACGCACGGCAGGGGCGCCCGGATGCCCGGGCGCCCCTGCCGTGCGTCGACGCGGAGTTCAGCCCTCCGGGACGGCCTCGCTCATCGCGCTGATCTGGAACGATGCTCCGCACGGATCGGCGATGGTCGCGATCCGTCCGAAGGGGGAGTCGACCGGACCGTCGAGCACGGTGCCGCCGAGCTCGGCCACCTTCGCCAGAGCCGGCTCGGAGGCCTCGACCCCGAAGTAGACGCGCCAGCCGGCGGCGGCCTCGGGCATCACCCCGGTCGCATCGCCCAGTCCCCAGCTGGCCTGCTCCCCGGGGCCGTTGGTCCAGTACCGGAACGAGGTGTCCTCCATGGGGTCGCTCATGGGTACGAGGTTCGCGTCGAACACCTCGGTGTAGAAGGCATCGGCCGTGTCGAACTGGTGTGTCATCAGCTCGAACCACACGGGGGATCCGGGGCCGCCGGTGAACTCGAAGCCCTGATTCGTTCCGGACTGCCACAGCCCAATGACCGCCCCGGTCGCATCGAGGGCGACGCACATCCTCCCGAAGTCGCTGAGCGAGTCCGGCGGCATCACGAGGGTCCCGCCGGCGGCGGTCACCTTCTGGGCGCGCGAGTCGACGTCGTCGACCTCGAGGAACACACCCCATTCGGCCTCGAGAGGCTTGCCCTCCGGGCAGGTCATCCCGGTGACGTCCATGAGGCCGCCGACGAGCGCGCCCTCCCGGCGGATCAGGTGGTAATGGTGGAAGTCCTCGCCGAGGTCCTCGAACTCCCAGTCGAACAGGCCTGCGTAGAAGGCCTTCGCGGCGGGCAGGTCGGTGACGCTGAGATCGGTCCAGGTGCTGGTGCCGGTGGTGCGGGTCATGTCTCCTCCTGAGATGGTGGGCTCGCGGGCCCGGGCTGCTGTCTCCACGCTAGGAGCCGGCGTCGGCGAAGGATTGTCCGATCGTGCGCACCTTGCTCGAGCCTCGAGCCCGGCGTGGCGGCGTGGCGGCGTGGCGGCGTGGTGACGAGCTGGCGTGCTCGGGTCATGCGTTCGTGCAGCTCGACAAGCTCTATGCATCGCGGACGGCTCTCTGCATCGTTGACGCCTGCGTGCATCGCTGACGGCTCAGCGCCTGCAGAGGCTCGGCAGCGCGGTCAGCAGCGGCGGCCGGGTCATCTCCGGGAGTGTGAAGCGCAGCGTGACCTGCTCGGGCTGCGTGAGCGGCAGGGGGTGGACGGCGACCATCGGGGCCGAGGGAGCCAGCTGGTCCCACGCATCGGCGTGCATCGGCACGGCGAAGCCCAGCAGGAAGGGCGCTCCCGGGCGTAGCGGCAGCTGCACCGTGGAGGAGCCGGAGATCAGCGTGCCCGAGTGCGGCAGCCCGATCGGCGCCGGATGCGGATACCAGCCCACCCAGATCGAGGCATCGCCGCGCGGGCTGAAGGCGGGCGGGAGCTCGATCTCCGCATGCACTGTCCCGGTCCCCGGCCGGAGCAGCGAGAAGGGCCGGGGAGGTGTGTCGCTGATGCGCTCAGCGAGGCGGCGCAGCTGGGCCGGAGGCACTCCGACGGTCTCCCGGAAGCGGCGGGTGAAGCTGGAGAGCGAGGTGAACCCGACGGCGGTCGCCACCTCGATCACCGCCTCGTCGTCGGTCAGCAGAAGGCGCTTCGCGGTATCGATCCGGAGGGCGGTGAGGTACTGGCCGGGCCCGATCCCGGCGTGCCGTGTGAACAGGCGCGAGAAGTGGAAGGGGCTGTATCCGGCGTGGTCGGCGAGATCGCTGACGCTGAGCTCCGCGGGCCGCTCCCGGGCGAGCGCGAGTGCGGAGGCCAGTGCAGGCTCCGTCGGGGGCGGCACGGGCATCGTCGGTGCAGTGAGCGGGGTCACACTCTGAGTGTACCGAGAGGGTCAGTCGATCCCGGGGCGCCGACGGTTCTGCTTGGTCTCGGAGCGACGCTTCTTCGAGGCCAGGCGCCGACGCTGGGAACCCCGGGTCGGCTTGGTGGGCCTGCGCACCACGGGAGGGGCGACCGCCTCGCGCAGGAGCGCGGCGAGCCGCTCGCGGGCGGCCACCCGGTTGCGTCGCTGGGAGCGGTGCTCCTCGGCGCTGATGATCAGCATCGTGCCTGCCAGGCGCGGGGCCAGGGCGGCCAGCACCCGGTTGCGCTGGGTGTCGTCCAGGGCCGTGGTGGTCGCCAGATCGAGGCTCAGCTGCACTTTGGAGTCGGTCGTGTTCACGCCCTGCCCGCCGGGCCCAGAGGAATGCGAGAACTGCTCGAGCAGCTCGGCGGTGGGCACGATCAGGCCTCCCGGTGCGCCGGGGCCAGGGCCCACCTGCAGATCCTCCATAGGACGAGTCTGCCGTACGGCATGAGGACCTCAGTCCTCCTCGCACTCCTCGCGCAGCCGGGGCTCGACCCGGCGCTCGGGGTGATGGCCGCTCTTGTCGGAGTAGAAGGCGCGGATGCGGTCCATGTCAGCGCTGATGTCCCCGGTGAGGGCGAACGTGGGGCCGAGGCCCGTGGTCATCGACGTGCGATCCACGAAGCCGAGGGTCACGGGCATCCCCGTCGCCCGGGCGATGCGGTAGAAGCCCGACTTCCAGCTCGTGTTGCCTTGGCGGGTGCCGTCCGGCGTGACGACGAGGCAGAAGGACTCCCCGGAGCGGATCCGGTCCACCACCTCGGTGACGACGCGGCTGGGATCGGCGCGGTCCACGGGGATGCCGCCCAGCGCGCGCATGAGCGGATTCCGCCATCCCGTGAACAGGGTGTGCTTCCCGAGCCATCGGAAGGTGATGCCCAGGCGCCAGGCGATGGCGAGCATGAACACGAAGTCCCAGTTCGAGGTGTGCGGGGCGCCGACCAGCACCGAGGGACGGGACGGCGCCGGCTCGGACGCCAGCCGCCATCGGCTGACCGTCCAGAACGCGCGAGCGAGGAGGCGGCGACACATGAGTGCAATGTAAGCCACAGCGGCCGCTCGAGCGTCATCGTCGGTGCGCTCGCCGTGACGCCAGGAACCGGCCGAGCGGTCAGGCCGGGTGCTCGGTGCCGTCGTCGGGCGTCTCGTCGCCGGTCTTCGTCGCGGTGCCGTCGTCCGTGGGCCGGGCATTGGGCAGGCAGCCCCCGAGATCGATGCTCTGCTGCAGCATCACGGGGGCGGCGAGGCCTTCGCCGCCGCAGGAATCGACGCGGTGCGCACCAAACAGCTCGTCATGGAAGCCGCGAAAGGGGCCGACGGGCCGGCGGGGAGTACGCAGCGCTGGGGCTGACGTGGGTCGGGGCCGAGGTGATGGATGCACCGCCCGGTCCGACGCGAACCGGGGCAAGGGTGGACCCACCACGGTTCCGGGAGCACGATGGGGTCATGACGGATCCGAAGCAGCCCCTCACCTCGTCCGAGATCTCCGACGCCGGGCTCACCGGCTGGAAGCAGGTCGAGGACACGATCACCGCGCAGTTCTCCACCGGGGACTTCGCGACCGGCCTGACGTTCGTGAACCGGATCGGCGACTCCGCGGAGGCCGCCGATCACCATCCGGACATCACCCTCACCTACCCCTCCGTCGCGATCACGCTGACCAGCCACGACGTCGGCGGCATCACCAGCCGGGACGTGAACCTCGCGCGCACCATCACCGAGCACGCCGCAGCGCTCGGGATCTCCACCGACGAGTCCTGACCATGCCGATCATGCCCTGACAGCGGTCGGGGCGAGCACCCCGGTGGTGGGAGAATCGCTGTATGACCGCAACCCTCGTGGCCCATGGCCTGGCCGGCGGGTACGGCCACCGCACCCTCTTCGACCACCTCGACCTGACCGTCGCTCCCGCCGACGTCGTCGGAGTGGTCGGTGCGAACGGCGCCGGGAAGTCGACGCTGCTGCGGCTGCTCGCGGGGGTCGACGCACCGCAGGAGGGGACCGTCTCCCTGTCTCCGGCGGATGCCTTCGTGGGCTGGCTCCCCCAGGAGCATGAGCGGGTCCCCGGGGAGAGCGTCGCCCAGTACATCGCCCGGCGCACCGGATGCGCCGAGGCCACGCGCGACATGGACGCCGCGGCCGCAGCGCTCGCAGAGACGGAAGCCACGGGTCCGGGAGGCGCTGATCCTGCCGACGTCTACGCGACCGCGCTGGACCGCTGGCTGGCCAGCGGCGCCGCGGACCTCGAGGATCCGGCCCCGGCGGTCCTCGCCGACCTCGGGCTCGAGGTGGGCCGCGAGGACGTCCAGCAGACCCTGATGACCACGCTCTCGGGAGGGCAGGCCGCCCGCGTGGGCCTGGCCGCCCTGCTGCTGTCCCGCTTCGACGTCGTGCTGCTGGACGAACCCACCAACGACCTCGATCTCGACGGCCTCGAACGGCTCGAGGCGTTCGTGCGCGGGCTGCGCGGCGGAGCGGTCCTGGTCAGCCATGACCGCGAGTTCCTCGCCCGCTGCGTCACCCGGGTGCTCGAGCTCGACCTCGCCCAGAGCAGCAACCAGGTCTACGGCGGCGGCTATGAGTCCTATCTCGAGGAACGGGCGACGCTGCGCCGCCATGCGCGAGAGCAGTACGAGGAGTTCGCCGACAAGAAGGCAGGGCTCGTCGCCCGCGCCCGCACCCAGCGAGAATGCTCCAGCCAGGGCGTGCGCAACGCGATGAAGAAGGCTCCGGACAATGACAAGATCCGCCGCCGGGCGCAGTCCGAATCCAGCGAGAAGCAGGCGCAGAAGGTGCGGCAGATGGAGAGCCGGATCGCGCGGCTCGAGGAGGTCGAGGAGCCGCGCAAGGAGTGGCAGCTCGAGTTCTCGATCGGGGCGGCACCCCGCTCGGGATCGGTCGTCTCCACGCTCTCCGGTGCCGTGATCCGTCAGGGAGATTTCACCCTCGGCCCGGTCTCCCTGCAGGTCGACGCGGGGGACAGGATCGGGATCACGGGCCCGAACGGGGCCGGGAAGTCCACGCTGCTGCGCGCCCTGCTGGGCCACCGTGCGCCGGACGACGGCTCAGCGCGCCTCGGAGCCGGGGTGCAGATCGGTGAGATCGATCAGGCGCGCTCGCTGCTCGCCGGGTCCCGTCCGTTGACCGCGGCCTTCGAGGCGCAGGTCCCGGAGATGTCGCCCTCGGAGGTGCGCACCCTGCTGGCGAAGTTCGGACTGCGCGCGGATCACGTCGGGCGCCCGGTCGACGAGCTCAGCCCGGGGGAGCAGACCCGCGCGGCCCTCGCGCTGCTGCAGGGCCGGGGCGTGAACCTGCTGGTGCTCGACGAGCCGACCAACCACCTGGACCTCCCCGCCATCGAGCAGCTTGAGCAGGCACTTCAGGCGTACAGCGGCACACTGCTGCTGGTGACCCATGACCGGCGCATGCTCGCCACGGTCCGGACGGATCGACGGTGGCGGGTGGAGGACGGTCAGGTGCGCGAGGTCTGAGGCGCCGGTGGGATCTCTCGGCCGTCGTCGTCCGCCGAACCCATCGTGCCCTGGGGAAAGAGTCCGAAACGTTATGACGTGACCGTGTGGAAACCGGAGCGCTCGGTGCGTGATCTGTGATGTGATCGAACATCCCTGACGAGGCGGTCGGGACCCGTCGACGACGTCGCCGATAGGTCCGGTCACATCCTCGTCGCTGCGCGTACTCACTGAGGAGAAGACCCATGAGGATCGGACGACGGACATTCGCCACGCTGGGCCCGGTCGCGGCGCTCGGACTGCTCGCCGCCTGCGGGAGCGAGGACTCGGGAGGTTCCGCAGGAGGGGACGAGGAAGACTTCGTCACCGACCTGACCTTCGGCACCGGTGGCACTGGGGGCGTGTACTACCCGCTGGGCGGCGAGTACGCCACTATCTACGAGGACAGCATCGATGGCGTGACGGTGAATTACACCGACAGCGGGGCCTCGGTGGAGAACATCGGCAAGATCTTCCAGGGCGAGTGGCAGCTCGGGATCGTCCAGAGCGACACCGCCCAGACCGCGGTCACCGGGACCGGCGAGTTCGAGGGCGCGAAGGTGGACAACGTCGGCTGGATCGCTGCCCTCTACCCCGAGGCCGCGCACATCGTCGCGCTGGCGAGCAGCGGATTCGAGAGCCCGGAGGATCTCAAGGGCAAGCGGATCGCCGTCGGCGACGTCGGTTCCGGCACCCGCGCCGCCTCTGACGCCATCCTCGCCGCCTACGGCATCGAGGAAGGCGACTACGAGCCCTTCGAGCAGGACTTCGCCAGCTCGCTGGACCTTCTGCGCGACAACAACATCGACGCCTCGATCTTCGTGGTCGGGACCCCGACCGGCTCGCTCGGCGACCTCGCCGCGACCAACGAGGTCACTCTGATCTCCATGGACCAGGAGAAGGCGGATGAGGTGGCCGGCGAGACCTCGTTCGACGCCTACACGATCGAGCCCGATTCCTACGACTTCCTCGAGGAGCCGGTCATCACTCTGTCCGTGGCGGCGACCCTGGTCGCCTCCACCTCGCAGGTCAGCCCCGAGCTGGGCTATGACCTCACGGCGGCCACCTTCGAGCACGCCGATCAGATCACCCTGCCGCAGGGAGACCTGATCACCCACGACTTCGCCCTCTCGGGTCAGGGCGATGTCCCGCTGCACCCGGGCGCCGAGAAGTACTACAAGGAACAGGGGCTCATCTGACATGACCTCCGCAGACCACGAGCACGCACCGGGGTCCTCGGAGCTGGAGGTCGACGAGGTCGCCACGGCCGAGGCGGAGGAGCGTGCGCAGGAGGTGCTGCGCGAGCACGACTCCTCCAGCCGGTTCCGCACCCACCTCGGGGTCTGGGCCTGGATCGTCGGCGGTCTGTCCGTCGCGCTGACGCTCTTCCATCTCTACACCGGGATCTTCGGATCGCGCCCCTCGCTGATCCAGGGCGCGGTCCACCTGGCCGGGGCCACTTCGATCATCTTCCTGCTGTACCCGGCCAGCAAGCGTCTCTCCCTCGAACGGCGAGGAGTGCCCTGGTACGACGCGATCCTGGCGGTCGCCGCCCTCGCGGTGAACCTGTACATCGTCG
Source organism: Brachybacterium sp. JB7 (assembly GCF_003335205.1). Lineage (NCBI taxonomy): Bacteria > Bacillati > Actinomycetota > Actinomycetes > Micrococcales > Dermabacteraceae > Brachybacterium > Brachybacterium sp. JB7. Next base: position 82,419 of record NZ_QPGN01000005.1, read on the forward strand.
TCCAGTACACGCACCTGACGAGCAACATGGTGCAGATCCTGGGCTTCAGCCAGCTCGACTACATCGTCGCGACCCTCGGGATCGTGCTGGTGCTGGAGGCGACGAGGCGCTGCGTCGGGGTGCCGATCGTGCTCATCGCGCTGGCGGCGATAGGCTATTCGACCCTGATCGTCGGGCAGTCGTGGGAGAACTTCGCCGTCGGCACGTTCTTCACCGCCCGCTCCGGCATCTTCGGCACGCCGATCCAGGTCTCCTCGACCTTCATCTTCCTGTTCCTGCTGTTCGCCGTGGTGCTGATCCACACGAACATCGGGGTGTTCTTCAACGATCTGGCGTTCCGCGCCACCGGCCGCTTCACCGGTGGACCGGCGAAGGCGGCCGTCGCGGCCAGCGGGCTGCAGGGCATGATCTCGGGCTCCTCGGTGGCCAACACCGTGGCCTCGGGCTCGTTCACTATCCCGATCATGAAGAAGGCCGGGTTCCGCCCGCACTTCGCCGCGGCGACGGAGGCGACCGCGTCCACCGGCGGCCAGATCATGCCGCCGATCATGGGCGCCGCCGCGTTCATCATGGCCGAGTACACCGGGATCCCGTACAGCGAGATCATCATCATCGCGATCATCCCGGCCCTGCTGTACTTCCTCGGCGTCTTCCTGTCGGTGCACTTCGAGGCCAAGCGGTCAGGCATCAAAGGGCTCCCGCTCGCGCAGCTGCCGACGTGGAAGTCCCTGCTCAAGAGGATCGACCTGATCCTCCCGTTGATCGTCATCGTCTACATGATGCTGTCCGGCTTCTCGCCGGCGCGTGCTGCGCTCTGGGGCGTGGGCGTCGCCTTCGTGCTGAGCTTCGCGCGGAAGTCGACCCGGATGTCCTTCGCGGGGATCGTGAAGACCCTGGAGGCGGCCGCCCGCACCGCGCTGCCGGTGATCGCGGCCTGCGCCACGGCGGGCATCGTCGCCGGCACGGTCACCGGAACCGGCCTGGGCGGTCGCCTCGGCAACAGCGTCATCGACCTCGCCCAGGGCAACTTCCTGCTGGTGCTGTTCTTCACCATGCTGGCCAGCCTGGTGCTGGGAATGGGACTGCCGACGACGGCCAACTACGTGGTCACGGCCACCGTCGCCGCACCGATCCTCTACAACAACTTCGACGTCCCGCTGATCTCCGCGCACATGTTCGTCTTCTTCTTCGGCATCCTCGCGGACATCACCCCGCCGGTGTGCCTGGCGGCGTACGCGGGCTCCGGGATCGCGAAGTCGAATCCGCTGCGCACGGGCGTCACGGCCCTCAGGTTAGCCATCGCCGGCTTCCTGATCCCGTTCGTGTTCGTCCTGGAACCGTCCCTCCTGCTCGAAGGAACGGTCGCGGAGCTGATCCCGGCACTGGTGACGGTGATCCTCGGAATGGCGGCGATCGCCGGCGGTCTCGCCGGGTTCCTGGTCACGAGAGCCGGAACCGTGGAACGGGTGCTGCTGATCGCCGGCGGCGTGCTGATGGTGTACCCCTCGATACCGGTCTCCGCTGTCGGCCTGGTCCTCGCGGTGGTCGTGGTGGTGCTGCAGGTGATCAGGCGCCGCCGCGGCGCAGACGGCCCCGGGACGGCGGAGACAGCCATCGCCTGAGCGTCCGGAGCCCTCGCCGTATGCGGCATCGGGGGAGCGAGTGAGGCACCGGGAGAGGCACCAAGAGAGGCATTGAGCACCCTCCGACGCCCCGGGCGTCGGGCCGTCTGGACGAAAATCCCACGCTGTATACAGTGAGAACACAGGTTGTACCTGGCAGACGTCTTCACGGCCGTGCCCTTCGTCGTAGGGGCGGCGCGGGCCGCTGCCTCAGCCTGCCCAGTCCCCGAGCGAACGGAGTTGCGTCGCGATGAGCGATGACGAGCAGGATGTCGGCCGACGGAGCACGGTGCGGAAGGAGCGGGCCGAACGGCCTGCAGGCCATCCGCTGGCGAGCATCGACTACTCGCGGCCCCAGTACCCCCATGACATCCACCCGGCCCTGGTGCCGGGTATCGCCATCGATGAGCAGCGTCGCCGCTACAGCGTGGACAAGGTCGTGTTCGGCGTGGCCGGCGTGCTCACGGTCGCGTTCGTGATCTGGGGCATCGTCGATCCGGCGGGGGTCGGCGAGGTCGCCGACATCGCCTATGCCTGGACGATGACGCACCTGGGCTGGCTGTTCAACGCCGTCGCGACGGTGGTGCTGGTCGCCCTGCTGATCCTGGCCTTCTCCCGCTACGGGAAGATCCCGCTGGGCAAGGACGGCGAGAAGCCCGAGTTCTCCACCTTCTCGTGGGTGGCGATGCTGTTCGCCGCCGGCCTCGGCATCGGCGTGATGTTCTGGGGGCCCTCGGAGCCGCTGACCTACTTCCTGACCCCGCCGCCGCTGACGAACGACCCCGAGACGGTCGAGGCGATGCACATGGCGCTCGCCCAGACCTATTACCACTGGGGTTTCCACGCCTGGGCGATGTATGCCCTGGTGGGAGGCGCTGTCGCCTACGCCGCCTACCGGCGTGGCCGTACCCTGCTGATGTCCTCGATCTTCGAGCGGCTGTTCGGCAAGAAGCTCACCGAGGGCTGGGCGGGTCAGCTGGTGGACATCTTCGCGATCATCGCGACCCTCTTCGGCACCGCCGCGGCCCTCGGGATCGCAGTGCTGCAGATCGGCGAGGGCGTGGTGATCGTCTCCGGCGCCTCGGAGCTGACCAACACCGTGATGATCTTGATCATCGGCGTGCTCTCGGCCGGCTTCGTGATCTCTGCCGTCTCCGGCGTCTCGCGCGGGATCCGCTACCTGTCGAATATCAACATCGTGCTCACGATCGGCTTCGCCGGGATGCTGTTCATCCTGGGGCCGACCCTGTTCCTGCTGAACCTGCTGCCGTCGGCCGTCATGGAGTACGCCGGATCGCTGTTCGCGATGATGGCGCGCTCGGCCTCCTGGGGCTCGGACACGCTGGACTTCCAGTCCACCTGGACCGTCTACTACTGGGCCTGGTGGATCTCCTGGTCGCCCTTCGTGGGCATCTTCATCGCCCGCATCTCCCGAGGCAGGACAATCCGCCAGTTCCTGCTCGGCGTCATCGGCATCCCGTCCTCCCTGCTGTTCGTGGCCTACGGGATCATGGGCGGCACTGCGATCTCGATGTACCGCGAGGGCAAGCTCGGGGAGCTGGACTCGGTGAATCCGGCACAGGTGCTGTTCTCGATGGTGGAGAACCTGCCGCTGTCCGGCGCGCTCCCGGTGCTGATCATGATCATCCTCGCGATCTTCTTCATCACCGCCGCGGACTCCGCCTCCGTGGTGATGGGCATCCTCACCACGCGCGGCAGCCAGAACCCGCCCAAGCTGATCGTCGTCTTCTGGGGCCTGGTCATGGGCGGGATCGCCGTGGTCATGCTGCTGCTGGGCGACGAGAGCGCCCTGGAGGGGCTGCAGTCGCTGGTGATCATCACCGCCGTGCCCTTCGCCCTGGTGATGCTGCTGATCATCATCGCCTGGGTCCGCGAGCTGCGCACCGATCCGCTGACCCTGCGCCAGCAGTACGCGGAAGTGGTGGTGAGCAACGCCGTCGTCGACGGGGTGGATCGCTTCGACGACGACTTCAGCCTGCAGGTGATCCGTGCCAAGCCCGGTGAGGGCGCAGGCGCGGATGTCGACTCCACCCATGAGGACTACACCGACTGGTACCAGCGCACCGATGAGGAGGGCGATCCGGTCGGCTTCGACTTCGCGACCGGGGAATGGGCCGACGGGTGGAGGCCCGAGACCGGGGAGATCGAGACAGTCGCCTCGGACGAGCACGACGAGCACGACGAGCACGACGAGCACGACGAGCCGTCGTCCGACGGCGGCGCATCGCCGGCGTCCCCGCTGAAGGAATGAACCGGTCCCCGCAGCAGGATGGAGACGGGCGCCGCCGCGCCGCACCGACTGCGTCGACCGCATCGACCATGAAGGAGGAACCGTGACCACGAGACCGAATATCGTCGTCATCCAGGCTGATCAGATGGCCGCCCAGGCGCTGGGCGCGTACGGCGACACCGCCGCTCGCACCCCGCACATCGACGAACTGGCGGCCGACGCCGCCGTCTTCGATCGCGCCTACTGCAACACTCCGCTGTGCGCGCCCTCGCGCGCCTCGATGATGACGGGGCGCATGCCCTCGGACATCGACTGCTACGACAACGGTTCCGACTTCGCCGCGTCGATCCCCACGTTCGCCCATCATCTGCGCGCCGTCGGCTATCACACGGCGCTGGTGGGGCGGATGCACTTCATCGGCCCGGACCAGCACCACGGATTCGAGCAGCGCCTGACCACCGACGTCTACCCGGCGGACATGGACATGGTCCCTGACTGGCAGCGGGACCTCGGCGACCGGCTGCAGTGGTACCACGACGCCGATGCGGTCCACACCGCCGGCGTCTCCCAGGCCACGGTCCAGCTCGATTTCGACGACGAGGTGGGCTTCCGCGCGCTGCGTCATCTGAACGACCGGGTGCGCGCCGACCAGGCGGCGGGGGAGCGGGTGCCGTTCCTGATGGTCACCAGCTTCATCCACCCGCACGACCCCTACGAGCCGCCGCAGGAGCACTGGGACCGCTTCGCGGACGTGGACATCCCCGCCCCGCGGCACCCGGAGGTCCCCGATCCCGCGCAGGACCCGCACAGCCACCGGCTGCGCGCGATGAGCGGCTTCGACCAGCGCGAGACCAGCGACGAGGAGGTGCGCCGGGCCCGGCGCTCCTATTACGCCGCGGTCAGCTACATCGACGACCACATCGGTCGGATCCGGGAGCGTCTGGAGAGCCTGGGCCTCTGGGAGGACACGGTCGTCGTGGTCACCAGCGACCACGGCGACATGCTCGGCGAGAAGGGGCTGTGGTTCAAGATGTCGCCCTACGAGGAATCCTCGCGGGTGCCCCTGATCATCCACGGACCCGAGGACCTCGTGCCGGCCGGCCGCTACGCGAACCCGGTCTCGCTGCTGGACCTCATGCCCACGCTGCTCGAGCTCGGCGGGGCCGACGGCGCCGCCTCCGCGGCGGCCGAGGCGACCGCCCCCGCACGGCAGGGACTCTCCCTGCTCGAGTCGGCCCGCCGTGAGCGCAGCGGCACCACCGGTCCGGCGGACCGCGACGTGATCATCGAATACCTCGCCGAGGGCACGCTGCGTCCGCAGCTGACGCTGGTGCGCGGCCGACACAAGTTCGTGGTCTGCCCCGGGGACCCTGATCAGCTGTTCGACCTGGACACCGATCCTCACGAGCTCCGCAGCATCGCGGCCGATCCCGACCAGGTCGAGCTCGTGGCGGACCTGCGCGCAGCGGTCGGGGCGCAGTACGACCTCGACGCCCTCGAGGAGAAGGTCCTGGCGAGCCAGGCGCGACGCCGTCTGGTCGCACAAGCCCTCCAGAACGGCCGCTCGCGTCCCTGGGACTACGAGCCGGACCCCGAGCAGCGGTACGTCCGCGGCGACTTCTGGGGAGCTCTCGGCTACGGGCAGATCCGCACCGCCGGGCGCTGACCAGGAACGAGTGGACGGCAGCGGGGCCGAGGTGACCGTCCGGGACCGGATGGCCGCCCCGGCCCCGCTGTCGTCCCACCGAGGTCCGGAGACCGGCCGCCGTCTGCGTCGGGCCGGGAGACCGGTCCACGTCGGATCACCGCTCCGCGTCGGCGCCGCGGGACGGGTCGATGTCGGATCAGCGCTCCGTGCCGGCGCCGGGGACAGCTCAGTCGCGGCGCCAGGAGGCCACGCGTGCCCTGAGCGCCCAGAAGAGCATCCTCGACATCGCGGCCGGTCCGTAGCGGACCCCGTCGGAGTAGGGCTTGTCCGAGCGCAGCGCGGCATCGGCCCCGCCGTCGATGAAGACGATCTGTCCGGCCATGAACGAGTTCTCGGCGCTGATCATCCAGCTGATCGCGTCGGCGACGGCCTGCACGGGGCCGGGGAACCCGAGGGGCTGGGGGAGCGCGGCGCTGAGCATCCGCACCTCGTCCGGCGCGGCGAGCAGCTCGTCCCGTGCGGTGTCGGTCTCGACCACTCCGGGCGCGACGACGTTCAGGACCACGCCGGTCCCGGCCCACTCCTCGGCGGTCGCGGACTGCCGCACCCACCGGTTCAGCGCGATCTTCGAGGACCGGTACAGCATCCCGCCGCGCCCGGCGGCCACAGCGCGCTCGGCGGCGGCGCCCGCAGCTTCCTCGTCGCCGCGCAGGCACGCGGTGATGACGTCGTCGTCCCCGGCGGAGAGCGAGGCCGCGGAGGAGACGATCACGACCCGGGGCTGCTCCTTCAACCGCAGCAGGGGCCGCAGCCCGGCGAGCACGGAGAGGGTGCCGAAGTAGTTCACGTGCACGGCGTCGGCCGAGGCCTCGGTCAGTCCGGCCACCAGGGCCAGACCGTCCAGACCGCCCGGCGCGCGAGCGGCGATCTCCTTCATGAGCAGATCGCGGCCGCTCTCGGTGCCGAGGTTCGCCCGCACGTCCATCTCGGCGCCGAGGCCGCAGCGGAGCACGCGGCCGCCCTGCTCCTCGAGCGTTCGCGCCGTGTGCTCGCCGATGCCGGAATCGGCTCCGGTGACGACGTAGGTCCGTCCCTCATGGCCGGGCATGATGCTCCCCCTCGTGCTCCCGAACGGCGTCACGATGGTGGGACGCCTCACCCTCGAGGCTACTCGGCTTCCGGTCCCAGGAATGTGAGTGCTCCCCGCGGAGTTCTCCTCGTATGCGTGCAATGACCTATACCGAATACGGCGACCCTTCGACCCTCGAGCTCACCGATCTCCCGCAGCCGAAGGTCGGCCCCGGGAACGTGCTGATCCGCGTGGAGCGCGCGGCCGTGAACCCGGTGGACTGGAAGGTGATGGCGGGCGGCCTGGACCAGATGCTCGACGCCGTCTTCCCCGTGATCCCCGGTTGGGACGTGTCCGGGGTGGTCGAGCAGGTCGGCCCCGACTCCCCCGAGTTCGCCCCCGGTGACCGCGTCGCCTCCTACGGGCGCACCGACGTGGTCCACGGCGGCACCTTCGCCGAGTTCGTGGCGCTGCCCGCCACCTCGGTCGCGAAGATCCCGGACGGCGTGGAATTCGAGATCGCCGCCGGCCTTCCGCTGACGGGGCTGACCGCTCTGCGCTCCGTCGAGACGCTCGAGCTGAGCAGCGATGACACGGTGCTGATCCATGCCGCGTCCGGCGGGGTCGGATTCCTCGCCGCGCAGCTCGCGGTGGAGGCCGGTGCCCGCGTGATCGGCACCGCTTCCTCGCACAACCACGAGAAGCTGCAGGCCATCGGGGTCACCCCGGTGAACTATGGAGAGGGCCTGGTCGAGCGGGTGCGCGAGATCGCCCCCGAGGGCGTGAGCGCCGTGGCCGACTTCGTGGGCGGTGTGCGCGAGGAGACGCTCGCACTGCTCACCGAGGGCGGGCGGCACATCTCGATCGCCGATCCGTCGGTCGAGGAGCACGGCGGGCGCTGGCTGTGGGTGCGGCCCGACGGCGCACGCCTCGCCGCCCTGCTGGAGAAGGTCGCCGACGGCGCCCTCGAGGTGACGATCGACCGCACCGTCCCGCTGGTCGAGGTCGCGGAGGCCTTCGAGGCCAGCATGTCCGGCACCGCGAACGGCAAGATCCTCATCGACGCGACCCGCTGAGCCGCATGGTCCGCTCGACAGCGTGACGCGCGGAGCAGGACGGCACGGGACGACGACGGGCGGCCCCCTCGCTGGAGGGGGCCGCCCGTCGTCGTCTCAGCGCGCCCGCCGCAGCGGCCCCGGCGGAATCAGCAGGATCAGGCGCCGTGCTCGCCGCGGATCAGATCCGCCGCCCGCTCGCCGATCAGCATGGTGGTGATGTTGGGGTTCACCGCGACCAGCTGCGGCATGACCGAGCCGTCGACCACGCGCAGGCCCTTCACGCCCTTGACCCGCAGCTGCGGATCAAGGGGCGACATGTCGTCGTCCACCGCGCCCATCCGGCACGAGCCGGCGGGGTGGTAGACCGTGTTGTGGGTCTTGGAGACGTAGTCCGCGATCTCCTCGTCGGTCTGCACGTCCTCGCCGGGGAACAGCTCACGGCCGCGGTAGGCGTCCATGCCGGGCTGCGAGATGATCTCGCGAGCCTTGCGGATACCGGCGACGGCGACGGCCATGTCGTGGCCCTCCTCGTCGGTGAAGTAGCGCGGATCGACCTTCGGCTTGTCGCGGTAGTCGATGGTGCGCAGACGCACCGTGCCGCGCGAGCGGGCGTGGGTGACGTTCGGCGTGAGCGCGAAGGACTCCGGCGAGGTGGGGTAACCCTGACGGCGGGTGTGCATGTCGAAGGGCACCGAGCCGTAGTGCATCATCAGGTCCGGCAGGTCCAGGCCCTCCTGGGTGGGGCTGAAGATGCCGATCTCCCACCACTGGGTGGACTCGCGGGTCATCTTCTGGCTGGACTCCCAGGAGATCACGGCCTCCGGGTGGTCCTGCAGGTTCGAGCCGACGCCGGGGGAGTCGACGCGCACGTCGATGCCCACCTCGCGCAGATGGTCGGCCGGGCCGATGCCCGAGAGCATCAGCAGCTTCGGGGAGTCGATCGCCCCCGCGGAGAGGATGACCTCGCGCCGCGCGTGCATGATCGAGGAGCGGTCGAAGGCGTTGTCGATGTACTCCACGCCCGTGGCCCGCTGGTCCTCGTCGAACAGCACCCGCATCACCTGCAGGCCGGTGAGGACGTGCAGGTTCTCGCGCTCGAGGTTCGGGTGCAGGTAGGAGACCGAGGACGAGGCGCGGGTGCCGTCGGCCTGGCGGTTGACCTGGAACCAGTTGGCGCCGTTGACGACGGTCTCGAAGTCGTTGAACGTGGCCTTGGGGATCCCGGCCTGCTCACAGGCCTCCAGCAGCGCGACGCCGACGGGATCCTCGGGCGGGACGTCCATCAGGTGCACGGGACCGTCGGTGCCGTGGCCCTCGCCGGTGCGGGACATGTTCGTCTCCAGGCGTGCGATCAGCGGCATGATCGTCTCGGCGTTCCAGCCCTCGGCGCCCAGCTCCTCCCACAGGTCCATGTCCTCCGCCGGCGGGTGGAAGGCGATGCACGAGTTGTGCGAGGAGCAGCCGCCCAGCACCTTCGCGCGCGCATGGCGCATGAAGGAGTTGCCGTTCTCCTGCGGCTCGATCGGGTAGTCCCAGTCCAGCCCGGACTCGAGCAGCTCGGGCCAGCGCTTGAGCTGCAGCACCTCCTGGTGCTCGAGATCGGAGGGGCCGGCCTCGAGCAGGGCGACGTCGACGCTCGGATCCTCGCTGAGGCGCGAGGCCAGCGCCGCGCCGGCGGAGCCGCCGCCGACGATGACGTAATCGAACTCGGAGACGGGGTTCTCGGACATGAGGTCCTGGGTGGACATGGCTTCTGCTTCCTGTCGACGGATGAGGGGATGGGCGAGGGGCTGATCAGCCCTTGCGCGGGAACCAGCCGGAGACGGCCGGCTCGGTGTTCTGGTAGATGTGCTTGGTCTCGGTGTACTCCTCGAGACCGGTGGGGCCGAGCTCGCGGCCGACGCCGGACATCTTGAAGCCGCCCCACTCCGCCTGCGGCAGGTAGGGGTGGTAATCGTTGATCCAGATGGTGCCGTGGCGCAGACGCCGCGAGACGCGGTTCGCGGTCCCCGCATCCGAGCTCCACACCGCGCCGGCCAGGCCGTACTCGGTGTCGTTGGCGATCGAGATCGCCTCCTCCTCGGTGGAGAAGGTCTCGACGGTGATCACCGGGCCGAAGCCCTCCTCGACCACGGCCGGGTTGTCGGAGCTGCAGTCGTCCAGCACGGTCGGGGCGTAGAAGAAGCCCTGCTCGTGCTCCGGGCCGCCCCAGTTGCCGCCGGTGCGCAGGCGAGCCCCGGCCTCGATGCCGCGCTGGACGTAATCGGTGACCTTGTCGCGGTGCTCCTTCGAGACCAGCGGGCCGGTCTCGGCCTTCTCGTCCAGCGGGCCGCCCATGACGATGCCCTCGGCGCGCTGGACCAGCTCGTCGACGAACTTCTCGGCGATGGTGTCCTGCACGATCAGGCGAGTGCCCGCCGAGCAGACCAGCCCGGAGTCCAGGAAGCCGGCGTTGAGCGCATTGTCCAGCGCCGCCTCGTAGTCGGCGTCGGCGAACACCACGTTGGGGTTCTTGCCGCCCAGCTCGAGGGCGACCTTCTTGACGCCCTGCGCAGCCGCCTCGGCGATCTTGCGACCGGTGACCAGGCCGCCGGTGAAGGAGACCAGGTCGATCTCCGGGTGGGAGGACAGTGGAGCGCCGACCACGCCGCCGTCGCCGAGCACCAGGTTCGCCACCCCGGCCGGGAGGCCGAGCTTGTCGAGCACGTCCAGGATCAGGATCGTGGTGTGCGGGGTGAGCTCGGCGGGCTTGATCACGAAGGAGTTGCCTGCGGCGAGGGCCGGGGCGATCTTCCACGAGGCCTGCAGCAGCGGGAAGTTCCACGGCGTGATCATGCCGCACACGCCGATCGGCTCGTGCACCACGCGGGAGATGACGCTGTCATCGCCGGCGTCGACGAGACGGCCGGGGTTCTGGTCGGCGATCTTCCCGAAGTAGCGGAAGCAGGCGGTGATGTCGTCCATGTCGCCCTCGGCCTCGACCAGGCGCTTGCCGGTGTCCAGCGCCTCGGCGCGGGCGAACTCGTCCTTGCGGGCCTGCAGCGCATCGGCGACGTGCAGCAGGAAATCGCCGCGCTCGGACGCGGGCTTGTCGGCCCAGACGCGCGAGTCGAAGGCCCGACGGGCCGCGAGGATCGCACGCTCGACGTCCTCGGCGCTCGCCTCGGAGACGATGCCGACCTCGGACTGGTCGGCCGGGCAGGTGACGGTGCGGGTGGCACCGGTGGAGGAGGGCACCCACTGACCGTCGATGAACAGGGTGGCGGAGGTGTCAGTCATTGTTCTCCTTGGTCCCGATCTCGTCGGAGACGAGCGCGGGGTCGGTGGGATGGTCGTCCGTCGGGTCGATCTGATCGGTGTCGATCCAGGTCTCCGGCGCGGTGACCGGGATGGTGCCGGTCGCGGTGCCGATCTCCTGGCTCATCGTGAGATACATGATGTGGTGGTCGTAGGAGTCCAGGACATCGGTGATCACCTGCTCCTTCGTGTACCCCATGATGTCCCGTCCGCGGGAGCCGAGCATCGAGAAGATCTCGATGCGGTAGTAGACGTCCCGCACGGTGGAGAGGTTCGCGGCGAAGCTCGGCACCGAGTAGGCCACCGGGTAGGCCTGGTATTTGAAGTCCTCGGCATCCCGGAAGGAGACCACGAGGTCCACGAACGGGACCGAGCAGTCCGGGTGGTCCCCGCGATGGCAGGAGACGTCGGCTCCGAGCTTCGCGAGCTCGGCCGCGACCTCCTCGACCGCGGGAGCGGCGACGCTCTCGACGTATTCGCGCGCCTTCGCCTCATCGGCGTAGGACATGCGCATGTGCAGCCGCTGGCGCCACGATCCGCGCTCACCGGTCCCGGCGTCGCGCACGCGGCTGGTGAGCATCGCCGGCAGGGCCGCGCGGCGCGACTCGAGGTTCATGCTCTCCGTGCGCAGCACCTTCCACAGGCTGAACATGACCAGGTAGATGAGCACCGACAGCGGCAGGCCCACCATCACGGTCGCGGCCTGCAGCGTGTACACACCGTTGATGAACAGCATGACCAGCGTCAGGGCGCCGGTGATCACCGCCCACACGATGCGCAGCCAGGGCGCCCCGTCGGAGTCGGTGGTCGAGGCCTTGGACGTCATGTTGGCCATCACCAGCGAACCGGAGTCCGCCGAGGTGACGTAGAAGAACAGGCCGGTGACCAGGGCGACCGCGGTGGTGAAGGTGGCACCGGGGTACTGCTGCAGCAGGTTGAAGAAACCGGACTCGGGCTGGTTGATCGCGAGGTCCAGGAACTCCGCGTCGCCGAAGAAGCTCAGTGCCGCGTTCCCGAAGATCGACACCCACAGCAGGATGAACGAGAACGGGATCAGCAGCACGCCGACCACGAACTGACGCAGCGTGCGGCCACGGGAGATCCGCGCGAGGAACAGGCTCACGAAGGGCGCCCAGGCGATCCACCAGGCCCAGAAGAACAGGGTCCAGTCCGCCATCCACTGGTCCGAGGAGTAGCCGGCCTCGGCGGCGCCGTCGGTGTAGGCGAAGGTGTTCATCATCATCGACGGGAACCGGGAGAAGAAGTCACCGATGTTCTGCACCAGGGAGTTCAGCAGCTCATGGGTGTTGCCGGAGAACAGCACCCACAGCATGAGGATGATCGCGAGGATGACGTTGAGCTCGGAGAGCCGGCGGATGCCCTTGTCCACGCCGGAGACGGTGGACAGGATCGTGATGAACACGGCCAGCGCCATCAGCGCGATCTGCACGCCGAGGGAGTTGGGGATCCCGAAGAGGGCGGAGAGGCCGAAGTTCAGGAAGACGACGCCGATACCCAGGGAGACCGAGATGCCGAAGATGGTGCCGATCGTGGCACCGATCTCGGCGACGTGGCCCACGGGGCCGTGGATCCGCTTCCCGAAGATCGGGGCCAGGGCGGAACGGATCGACAGCGGCAGGTGGTAGCGATAGGCGAACAGTCCGAAGGCCATGCCCATCAGCGCGTACATCGCCCAGCCGGGGATGCCGTAGTGGAAGATCGTCCAGATCGGCGCCATCCGTGCCGCCTCCTCGGAGCCGGCCGGGACGTCCGGCGGGGTGAGGAAGTTGGTGGCGGGGCCGGAGATCCCGAAGAACATGAGGTCCACGCCGATGCCGGCGGCGAAGAGCATCGCCGCCCAGGTGAACAGATTGTACTTCGGCACGGAGTGGTCCGGGCCCATCCGTGTCCCTCCGACCTTGGAGAACGCGACGATCAGCACGAACAGGACCACGAGCGTCGCGGTCAGCACGTAGTACCAGCCGAAGTTCGTGGCGACCCAGCCCATCGAGCCGAAGATGACGGTCTCTGCCGTGTCCGGCCAGATGGCCGCGAAGAGCACGAAGGCGACGATGAGAACGGCGGTGCCCACGAACACGGGCCAGTTCACGGGGGAGGGCGTCGGTGCGGTCGCAGAGCTGCTCGGTGATCCCGATCCGCGTCCACCGGGGTCCCTCCCGGCTCCGGGGGTCTCCAGGGGGCGCGGGATCTTGGCAGCCTCTGCCATCTCGGTCCTTTCGATCGACGTGCGAGCGCTGCGGACCGGTTCGCACGAGCGAGCTGGCCCGGCGGTGGGATGGTGCCGGCAGCCGTGAGCTCCCCTCAGGCTGCAGACGGTTCATCACCCTAGGTAAGTCCGCAGTGGAGCGTCCACTGCCTGGCCAGAGGGGTGACTGAACAGTCAGGAGTCGTGTGCGAGAGCGCACGCCGGGCGCCGAACCGCCTGGTGCTGGCCATAGTCTGCGCCAGCACGGAGGGCCTGTCCAGATGCCGGAGCGGCCCGGATGCCAGAGGGCCCGGGCCGGCGGGGCTGGTGCGGTCGGCGGGGGCGGTGAGGTCGTGAGGGTGGTCGGGATCCGGCCCACTGGGGACACAATGGAGTGTGACCAGGACGCCTCCCACCCTTGCCCGTCGGACCGACAGCGCGATCGCCGGACTCTCGCCGGGCTATTTCGCGCTGGTGATGGCGACGGGAATCGTGGCGGTCGCTCTGCGCGAGGCGGGCTGGCCGGTGACCTCGCGCGTGCTTCTCGGGGTGGCCGCGTTCGCCTACGTCGTGCTCGTCGCCCTGTACGTGACCCGGGCGGTCCGGCACGGCCGACGGATGCGGCAGGACGCCGGCAACCCGGAGACGGCCTTCGGCTACTTCACGATCGTCGCCGGCACCGGCGTGATCGCCGTCGGCATGCAGGGGAACGGGGTCGACGGTCTCTCCGTCGCGCTGCTGGCCGTGGCCGCCACGGTCTGGCTCGTGCTGGGCTACGTGCTGCCCTGGCAGGTGCTCATGGCCCGCGACGGCCTGCCGATCCTGGCCCGGACCAACGGCACCTGGTTCATCTGGTCCGTCGGCTCGCAATCCCTCGCGGTCGGGCTCTCGAGCCTCGCTCCGGCGAACCCGCGCTCCGCCGACCTGGTCGGCATCCTCACGGTGCTGTTCTGGTCCGTCGGCACGATCCTCTACGTCGGGATCGCGGTGCTGGTGATCCTCCGGGTCGTGCACCACGGCATCACCCCGCAGCAGTTCGAGCCCCCGTACTGGGTGGCGATGGGGGCCCTGGCGATCTCGGTGGTCGCCGGGGCGAGCATCGTGGACATGGGGCCGGTCCCGATGGTCGACGCCGCCCGCGGTCTCATCGGAGGCACCGTCGTCATCTTCTGGTGCTTCGCGGCGTGGCTGGTGCCGCTGCTGGTCGGCGCCGGGATCTGGCGTCACGCGATCCACCGCGTCCCGCTGCGCTACAGCCCGTCCCTGTGGTCGATGGTGTTCCCGCTGGGCATGTTCGCCGTCGCCTCGATGCGGCTGGGACGGGTCGAGCATCTGCCGCTCGTGGAGACCATCGGGAACGGTTTCCTCCTCGTCGCCGTGCTGGCCTGGGTCCTGGTCGCCGCAGGCCTCGTGACGCAGCTGGTGCGCGGGGTGCGCGGGGCTCGCGGGCAGCACGCCTGAGCCGCGGCACGACGGACCCCGCGCCCGCATCTCGGGCGCCCCGGTGCGCCAGCGTGTGCTGCCCCCGGCTCACACGCATGCCGCCCTCGGCTCACACGCATGCCGCCCTCGGCACTCGCGCACGCTGCAGTGGCGACCCAACGCCCGCCGCAGTAGCGTGACCGGACCGCCGCGCAGGGAGGAGCTCGAGATGACCCGATCGCATCGACAGATCGCCGCCGCACTGCTGGAGGACCACGGCACCACCTACGCCCACCAGGCCGGGATCCGCCTCGCGGACAAGCCCTCGCCGCTGTATCGGCTGCTGGTCCTCGCCACCCTGCTGTCCACACGGATCGATGCCGACATCGCCGTGGCGGCCGCGCGGGAGCTCTCCGCCGCCGGGTTCCGCACCCCGCAGCGAATGCTCGACGCCACGTGGCAGCAGCGGGTCGACGCACTGGGACGAGGCCACTACCGCCGATACGACGAGTCCACCGCGACGCGACTGGGCGACGGGGCCCAGCTGCTGCTCGACACCTATCGCGGGGATCTGCGATCGCTGCGCAGCGCCGGCGACGGCCCGCAGGGAGTGCTCGAGCGGCTGCAGGACTTCCCGGGCATCGGTCCCACCGGAGCGGCGATCTTCGTGAGGGAGGCGCAGGGGCTCTGGCCCGAGCTGGCGCCGTTCTTCGACCGCAAGGCCCTGGACGGTGCTCGCCGACTCGGCCTGCCGGAGGACCCCGAGACGCTGGACACGCTGATCGACCCGGCAGATCGTGCCCGTCTCGCCGCTGCCCTGGTGCGTGCCGCGCTCCGGAAGGCACGGCCCGCGGACCTGACGGACGAGGACCGCGCCGACCGACCGAACGGCCCGTCGGGCTTGTGACGGTGGGCGCTGGAACGCGTCGGCAGTAGCATGCGACCACGATCAGGAGCCGCCGGCGACCGGTGGCCGACGCCGTAGGAGGTTCACGATGACAGAGCCGACGCCCGCTGACCGACAGGACCCCGGGACGCAGACCCCGGACGACGCAGCGACGACGCAGCCGAACCGCCACGAGGGGGAGATGATCGGCGCGACGGGGGATGCCCAGGGCGATCCCGCGCTCGAGAAGGACCCCGAGGAGTGGGTCAGCGGCGACGACCCGATGACCGCCTCGCAGAAGTCCTACCTCGACACGCTCGCCAAACGGGCGGGGGAGACGCTGCCGGCCGATCTCACCAAGGCGGAGGCCTCCGAGCACATCGACCGCCTGCAGGGCCGCGACGGCGGCTGACCGGACCATGGGCGAGCGAGGTTCAGGAAAGGACGACCATGGCACAGCGATTCGACGTCGGTGATCACGTCACCTGGAATTCGGAGGCAGGGCACGTCTCGGGGCACGTCACGAAGGTGCACACGGAGGACTTCACCTACAAGGGGCACAAGCGTCGTGCCTCGGCCGACGAGCCCCAGTACGAGATCGAGAGCGACCGGACCGACCACATCGCCGCTCACAAGGAGGATGCGCTGCGCCTCGTCGAGGACGACTGACGCGCAGCGGGGCGGGGCACAGCGGTCGCAGACCGTGCCCCGCCGCCACGGCGATCGAGGACGAGGTCAGTCGACCTGCAGCTCGCCCATCGGGCCCCATCCGTCGCCCTCGACCTGGTGGGAGACGATCTGTGGAGTGGCCGCGAGGTACTGAGGGAAGTCCTCCTGCATGGCCTTGAAGTGGGCGGACTCCACATGCGGGCCGGCGCCCTCATCGGTGAACGCCTCGATGAGCACGTAGGTGTCGGGCTCCTTCACGCTGCGCGACCATTCGAACCAGAGGTTGCCCGGTTCGGCGAGTGTGGTCTCGGTGAACTCGCGGGAGATCTCCGGCCACTGGTCGGCGTACTCGGGCTTCACGGGGAACTTCACGTTAATCAGGATCATCATCAGGTCCTTTCGGTGCGTGCGGGTGAGCACAGCCTGCTCCACCCGCCTGGCGTACGGTCGTCTGATTCTCGCAGGAGCGGGCCAGCCTGCGGGAGGCCCACGGCGACGGCGAACAGGACACCGAGGTCGACAGCTGCGGCCCGTCCCTTCCTGCGTCGGCAGGACGAGACGGGCCGCAGCTGTTCTCCGGGGTCAGCCCTCGGTGAGGCCCTCCTCGCCCGGCCCCGAGCGGCCGGTGGTCACCGTTCGCGGGCGCAGCGAGCGGATGAAGAAGGCGCCGATGAAGCCGAGCACGCCGATGCAACCGGCCACGATGAACGCGACGTTCACGCCATGGATCGGGCCCTGCGCACCGTGGGTCGCCGGGTCCAGCGCTGCCGAGGTCATCACCGTCACCAGCACCGCGGTGCCGACGGAGGCGGCGATCTGTCGCAGCGTGTTGTTCAGCGCCGTGCCGTGCGGGATGAGGTGCTGGGGCAGCTGGTTCAGCGCGGCCGTGGTGACCGGCATGATCACCATGGCCGTGCCGAACATGCGCACGCCGTTGACGATGGCGATGTACGCGAAGGTCGTGGTGGGGGTGAGCACCGCGAACATGAACGTCGTGACGGTGACCAGTCCGAAGCCGATGATGGCCAGCCAGCGGGCTCCGAAGCGGTCGAAGATCCGCCCGGTCACCGGCGACATCAGGCCCATGACCGCAGCACCCGGCAGGAGGACCAGCCCGGAGGACATCGCGGAATGGCCGGTCATGTTCTGCATGTACAGCGGGATCAGGAGCATCCCGCCGATCATCGCCATGAACACGAGCATGCCCAGCGCGGTGCCGAGGGTGAACATGCGGTACCGCAGCACGCGGAACTCGAGGATCGGCTGCTCAAGACGCGTCTGGCGGAGGATGAACCACACCAGGGAGACCATGCCGACGGGGAGGGAGATGAGCACCTCGGTGCTCGCCCATCCGGTGTTGCCTGCGGTGCCGAGCCCGAAGAGGAGGCCGCCGAAGCCGAACGTGGACAGGATGATCGAGACGACGTCCAGGCGCGGGAAGGTGCGCTCGGTGACGTTCTTCAGGATGAAGTGGGCGACGATCATGTCGATGATCGCGATCGGCACCAGCATGATGAACAGCGTCTGCCACGGCAGATGGTCCACGATCCAGCCGGACAGGCTGGGCCCGATCGCGGGGGCGAAGGCGATCACCAGTCCGAAGGTGCCCATCGCGCTGCCACGCTTCTCGAGCGGGAAGACCGCGAACAGGATCGTCTGCATGAGCGGCATGATGATGCCGCCTCCGGACGCCTGGACGACGCGACCGAGCAGCAGCACCGGGTAGACCGGCGCGAGGGCGCAGATCACGGTGCCCACGGTGAAGAGCCCCATCGCGGTGAAGAACAGCGTGCGGGTGGTGAACTTCTGGATCAGGAATGCGGTGATCGGGATCATGATCCCGTTGACGAGCATGAAGATCGTCGTGACCCACTGCGCCGAGTTGGCGGTGATGTCGAAATCCCGCATGAACGCGGGCAACGCCGTATTGAGCAGCGTCTGGTTCAGGATGACGATGAACGCTCCTGAGACCAGGGTCGCCAGCACGACGTTGCGGTTGAACGGGGCTGGTTTTCCGCTCGCCGTCGTCACATGAGGCCTCTCTGTTCGGTTCCGGGGAGTGCGTCGTGCGGCCCCGGTGCGAGGGCCGACCGACCCTCGCACCTTAGGCGCGATGTTGCACCGACTGCAACATTCGGAGCCGAGCTCCTCAGAGGTTGATCGTCACATCACCCTTCTCCTTGAGATCCGCCGCGAGCTTCGTGGCGGCCTCGCCCTGCTGCTGCGAGACGGTCTGCTGGGCGAGCTGGTCCTTGACGTCCTCGAAGGGCGGGATCTCGGACTCCTGGCCGCCGGCCTGGTCCTGCTGAGCGACCAGCTCGTCATACTGCGCCTTGAGCTCCTTGTCGGAGGGCTCCTTGATGTCGCTCTCCTGCTCGACATACGTGGTCAGCGCGTACTGGGAGGCGGCGTCGGCGCGCACGTCCTTCTCGTCCATGCCCTGCTCCTCGAGGGCCTGGACCACTTCGTCGGCGGATCCCAGGCCGTTCTGGGCCGCGATCTCCTCGAGGGTCGCGTCGATGTCCTCGTCGCTCGCCGTGATCCCGGAGTCGTCCGCCGCCTGCTGCAGCAGCTCGTTGTCGACGAGCTGACCGGCGACCTGCTTCTTCAGCTCGTCCTGGTCGGTCTCCTGACCGGTGGACTGCTGCTGCATGGCGGCCTGCTGGAACTGGGCCTCGTAGGTCTGGACGAACTGGTCCTTGGTGATCTTCTCGCCGTTGACCTCCGCGACCACGTCGGGGACGTCGGAGACGTCGGCCTCGGGGGCGGCCTGCTCGGCGCCGCCGCCATCGCTCGCGGCCGGCTGTGCGCCGCCGCCATCGCTGGCGCCGGACTGGGCGGCCTGGTCGTCACTGCATCCGGTGAGCGCCACGACTGCGGCGAACGAGACCGCCACGAGCGAGCGGCGGATCTGAGAGGTGCTGGGGACCTTCACTGTGCCTCCTGGGGTTGAGCGGCGACGGCGACGCTACGCCCCGAAACCTGGAATCGCGTTGCGGAATCGACCAGGTCACGGTCAGGAACAGGCATTCCGTGGGCTGTCTCTCGCCGCTCTTCGGACGTAGGCTCACGAGGCATGGCACTCATTCTTCCGACGGACTGCGGCAACTCCCCACGGATGGCGCTCGTCGCCGAACTCATGGCGGCCTGGGCATCCGGGGAGCATGCACCGGTGCAGGAGTGGCTCGCCGAGGGCAGTCGCTGGACCCTGGTCGGCACGGCTGACCAGGACGATCGCGAGGCCCGCGGTGGTGACCAGAGCGCCGCCGACGAGACGTCGCGTGGGGGCTCAGCAGTGGTGCCCGCACCGTTCGAGGCCGAGACGGGCGAGATCCTCAGCGTCCTGAATCACGGCCGGCTCGCCGCGTGCGACGGCTTCCTGATGCGGGGCGAGGAACGCGTGGACTTCTGCCATGTGATCCGGTTCGCGGGCACCGGGAAGACGTCCCGGATCCGTGAGATCCGCACGTATCTCCAGCCATCCGACGCGTCCTGAAGGGCGATGCTCCGTCGCGGCGCGTCACCCGTACGGCCCTCCTGTCGGATCTTCGGTGACGGCAGCACGATGCCCGGCGCCACCCGCCGACGCGGGGGACCGGGCATCGTGTCGCGCCGTGGGGGAGCGCTCAGTACCCGATCGAGGCGAGGTACTCGCGGGACTCCCGGATGCAGTCGATCGGGTCGCGGCCGTAGGTGTCGTCCTGCTCGATGAGGAAGTACTCGGCACCGGCCTCCTCGGCGGCAGGCAGCAGCTCGGGCCAGTTCATGTTGCCCTGGCCCACCTCCGCGAACTGGGCGAGGGACAGGAAGACGCTGTAGAACTCCGTCATGTCCATGTCCTGCGCCTCGAACCTCTCGACGGTCTCCGCAGGCAGCGGGGCGATGCGGAAGTCCTTGACATGGATGAGCTTGCAGGCGCCGGAGTAGGCCTTGAGCATGTCCAGCGGGGCCATGCCTCCGCGCTGGACCCAATGCAGATCCACCTCGAACAGCAGGGACGGGGCGACGCGGCGCACGATGTCGAAGATCCGCTCGCCCTCGAACTGGATGAGGTCCACGTGGTGATTGTGGTAGCACAGCGTGACGCCCTGCTCCGCGAGGCGGGCGGCGTAGGGCTCCACCGACGCGGCCCACTCCTCGCAGGCCTGCTTGGAGGTCATCGCCGAGAACGGCATCATGCCGATGCGCAGGAAGCGGGATCCGGTCCGCCGGCAGGCGTCGACGGCGCGGTCGAACTCGGTCTCCAGGGCGAAGCCGTTGCCGCCCGGCGCGATCGAGGCGCTCATGGCGGCGGTCTCCACCCCGAAGTCGGCCCGGCCGCGCACGAGATCCTCGATCAGCTCGTCGGTCATCTCCACCTGGGAGACCTCGACGGCGTCGATGTCGAGCTCGCGCACCTGGCGCAGCACCTCGTACATCCCCTTCTCGTTGATCTGGTCCTTGAGCATCATGAGCTGGAGTCCGAGGACGGGCATGGTCTCTCCTTCGAGGGTCGTGTGGGCCGTGAGGGCCGTGAGGTTCGTGAGGGTGCAGCTGCGTGTGGGCGGAGCGGGGAGGAGCCGACGTCGGGCACGTCGGCGACGGGCCTGTCGGCGCCGGCTCCTCCCCGCGTCGTCGATCAGCGACCCGTGATCACGCGTGTTCGCGGGTCGGCGGGGCGATCAGGACCGGGCCGGGAACTTCCCCTCGTCCTTGATGCGCTTGTTGAGCTCCGCGAGGTACTCCTCGGCGGGGTAGTCGACCAGGTCGATCTCCCGTCCGGTCCACGCGGACAGCTGCATGCCCGAGGCGAGGCGCACGCCGTTGATGCCCTCGGTGCCGTCCGCGATCAGCGGGGTCCCGTCGTTGACGTGGGCCGCGAAGTTGGTGAGGACGTCGATGTGCTGCTGTCCCCAGACCGACTCGTACTCCTTCTCCTCGACGGTGTACACGTCGGAGGGGTCCATCTCGCCGCGGAAGAGCTTGGCGACGTCCTGCATCGTCATTTTGTCGCTGAGGGACCGCTCGTCCTCCGAGAGCCGGGTGATCGTGACCTTCTTCGAGGCGTCGACGACGACCTTGCCCTTGTCGAACAGCATCTCGAGTCGGTCCGTGCCGATGATGTCGTTCGTGGAGGTCATGAAGTGACCCGTCGCGCCCTCGCCGAAGTCGACGACGGCATTGACCTCGTCCTCGGTGGCGATGTCGCGCTGGAAGCCGAAGGCCAGCTTCGCGAAGACCTTCTTCGGGGTGCCGCACAGCCACTGCCACAGATCCAGCTGGTGGGGAGCCTGGTTGACCAGGACTCCGCCGCCCTCGCCGCCCCAGGTCGCACGCCACGCCGACTGGTCGTAGTAGCCCTGCGGGCGCCACCAGGTGGTAATGATCCATGAGGTGTGGCGCAGCGCCCCCAGCTCGCCGGATTCGATCAGCGCCTTCAGATCCGTGTAGACGGGGTTGGTGCGCTGGTTGAACATGATGGCGAACGTGGTCTCGGGGTGAGCGGCTGCGAAGTCGTTCATCTCCTCGACCTGCTTCGTGTACACGCCGGCCGGCTTCTCGGTGAGGGTGTGGATGCCCTTGCCGATCGCGGTGATCGTCATCTCGGGGTGCAGGAAGTGCGGGACGGTCGTGACGACGGCGTCGACCTCCCCGGAGTCCAGCATCGCGATGTAGTCGTCGTAGAAGGGGACACCTGCGTGCTTCTGGGTCGCGAGCTCCTTCTTAGCCGGGTCGTTGTCCGTGATGGCGCCCAGGGACATCCCGGGGATCCTGCCGTCGGCGAGCAGACCGGCATACATGCCGCCCTGCGCCCCCAGCCCGATGATCCCGAGCCGTACGTTGTTCTCTGTCTTCTCCGACATGGTGACTCCTGTTCGTCTGTTCGTCTGTTCGTCTGTTCGTCTGTTTGTCAGTTCGCTTGGCGGCTTGGCCGCTTGCTCGTCGTGAATGGTTGAGGGCCCGTGTGCGGGCCGGGACGGGGTGGGAGACGCGGCGGCCGACGCCCGGCCGACGACCGCCGCCGGCCTGGACGGGCCGGCGGGGGCTCAGGCCTGGAGGCCCTCGTCGGCGTGCTTGCGCTCCAGTGTCGCAACATTGTCGTTGACGCGCTTCTTGGACAGGGGGTACCAGAAGGCGAACGTGAGACCCGCAAGCGCGAAGATGATCGCCGGGAACAGGGTGGCCAGACCGTAGATCCCGTCGAGCACCGCCTCGCTCTGCTGGACACCACCGGACTGATAGCCGATCGCGGCGAGCGCCCAGCCGGCGAGCCCACCGGCGAAGGCCTGGCCGAGCTTGCGGGCCCAGGAGTACAGCGCGTACACGGTGGCGTCGTTGCGCTCCCCGGTGCGAATCTCCTGGTAGTCGATCACGTCGGTGATGAGGGCCCAGATGAGCGGGTTGATGCAGGCGATGCCGAGCTGCATGACGGCATAGCCGAACGTGAAGACGATCGAGCTGTCGGTGCGCAGCACGAACAGGATGACCCCGGCCACGACCGCGATGCCCATGCCGAACACCCCGAACTCCTTCTTGCCGAACCGCTTGCCGAGCATGGTCGCGAAGGGCACGAGCAGCAGCGTGGGGAGAAGCCCGGCGAGGTTCACGACCGAGAGCAGCGAGCCGTGGTTGAAGTACTCGTTGAACACGTACGGCATGATCGCCATCAGCATCATCATGCCGATCAGCATGAGCAGTGCCCCGGCGACGATGCCGGTCAGGGCCCGGTTGGTGATCAGGGTTCCCATCGTCTTCGCGAACCCCATCCGTTCGCCCTGGGGCTTCGGTGGGGTGGCGATGCGCTCCTCGACGTTCACGAAGCACAGCAGGTAGCAGAACACCGCGAGGACGGCGCAGACGATCGCCGCGAACATCATCCGGTTGCCGGAGAGCTCCGACCGGCCGTCGATCTGCACGTAGACGACCAGGGGCAGGATCACGGAGATCGCGAGGTTCGCGAGAGTGCCGCCGAGGGAGCGGAACACGGAGAGCGAGGACCGTTCGCCGGGCTTGTTCGAGATCACCGAGGCCATCGAGCCGTACGGGATGTTGATGAGGGTGTAGAAGACCGAACCCCACAGGATGTACGTGACGATCATCCAGGCCAGACGAGCACCGTAGGCGCCGTCCTGCAGGAATGGGCTGAACATCAGCACGGCTGCGACGGCGACCGGGATCATGATCCGCAGCAGCCAGGGCTTGAAGCGTCCGGTGCGGCCGGGTCGCAGGGTGTCGATGAGGCGTCCGGCACCGACGTCGGTGAAGGCATCGAGGATGCGAGCCAGGAAGAGCAGCGTGCCGACGTGCCCGGCGTTGATGCCCATGACGTTCGTGTAGAAGATCATGAAGAAGGAGGACTGCAGGAGGAACGTGAAGTCGTTCCCGAAGTCCCCGAACATGTAGCCGATCTTGTCGCGGAAGCTGAACGGCCGCTTCGCGGGTGCCGGGGCCTGCCCGGACTCTGCCGACGCAGGAGGCCGCGCGGGACCTGCCAGGGGTGGGGGAATGGTGCTCATCGTCGTGCTCCTTCGGTCTCATCGTTGAGGGGCGTCGCGGCCTGCGCACGGGGTGCGGAAGGCGGCGCAGGTTCGCCGGTCGCCGTGGCTGCGAGAGCCGGACGGGTCGAGTGGAGCGAGTCTTGCGGCGGCCTGTGAAACTTTGTCGTTCTTGCCGCGAGTTGCAGTCCGTGACTGTCCTGTGACTCCGACGGGTGCCGGAGCGCTCGCGGAGAAAGGCTTCTGACCTGCGGTTGCCGTGATTGTGTTGCCGGTCACAGGCTGCCGTGCGGCGTCGCCGCCGTGCCGCATGGTCAAAGTTGCCGTCGGTTGCAGGATGGGTCCTGGGTCCTGGGTCCTGGGTTCAGCGGGCCGGGGGCCTGTAGGCCAGAGGCCAGGGCCTGGAGAGCTGGAGGCCTGGGTGTCCAGACGGCCGGACGTGTGGACGGTCCGGCGTCCTGCGTCGCGAAGGAGGACGGGGAGCGAGGGGGGAGAAAAGGAGGCGTCGGGAGGTGGACGACGGACGGCCGGGCCACCCTCGCGGGTGACCCGGCCGTCCGGGATGTGCGGTGCGTCCGCGTCAGCGACAGTCAGCCGCCGGTGCGTCCGCGTCAGCGGCCCTCAGCCGCTGTCTGCTCAGTACAGGTTGAGGAAGCTCTGGAGGACCTTCGCGGTGTCTCCGTCGATCGAGTCGGAGCCGTCCTGGGCGGCGCCGACCTCGTGCTGCAGACCGGCGACGGTGTCCGCGCCGATCTCGCCGTCCTGAGACGTGCCGGCCCAGGCCTGGAGCGCGAGGGTGGTCTCCTCGTTCATCTCACCGGTCTGCTCGACGCCCAGCCAATCCTGCAGCGCGGTGACCGTCTTGGGGCCGACCTTGCCGTCGACCTCGAGGGTGCCGGCCACGGAGAGGTCGCCGCTGGCCTTCGAACCGGGCTCACCGGCGGACTGCTGCTCCGGGGCCTGCTCGGCCTGCTGCTCGGAGTTGTCCGACTCCTGGGTCTCGGCGGGCGCCGGCTCCTCGGCCTGCTGCTTCTGCTCGGTCTCCTTGGTGAAGCCGTTCTCGTCGCAGTTGTTCGGGATGCCATCGCCGTTGCAGCTCCAGTCGCCCTGCTCCTCGGCGGGCTCCTGACGCTCGGTGGAGCGGTCGGACTTCTGGTCGCTCTCGCGGGCCGACGTGCCCTGCTGCTGATCCTGCTGATCGTCGGAGTTCTGGTTGTTCTGCTCCGAGCCGCTGTTGTCCTCGGCCTCGGGGGCGCCGGAGGTGTCCGAGCCGCCGGAGAGAGCCGAACCGCAGTTCGGCCATGCGCCGGCACCCTGGCCCGCGAGAACCTTCTCGCCGACAGCGATCTGCTGGCTCTTGGAGGCCTGGTCAGCGCTCGGGGCGTACTGCGTGCCGCCATAGCCCTCCCAGGTGTCCTGCGTGAACTGCAGGCCGCCCTTGAAGCCGTTGCCGGTGTTGATGGACCAGTCGCCGCCGGACTCGCAGGCTGCGACCTCGTCCCAGCCGGAGGCCGCGTTCGCGGCGCTGCCGGTGGCGAGCATGCCGCCGGCGACGACGGCGCCGCCGGCGAGGGTGACGACGGAGCGCATCAGGGAGCGGCGCATCGGGGAGGTGGCTCGGTGGGTGTTCATGGTCTGACGGGACATGGAGAACGTCCTCTCGAAGATCTCGCGGATCTCGCCAGCCTCGCATCGGGCCGGGCGTCTCCGCGTCGCGAATCTCGCGGCTGTGGAACGTCGGCCACGCTAGGGCCGGGGTCCCCCCATGGGGCAAGGCCCGCGCCGAGACCTGACGGAGGCTTTACGTTCGCGTTGACGGGAAATGACGATGAGTTGGACGACGCTCGATGCTGTGGCCTGGGGCGATACCGTGTTTGCGCATGGCGATGCAGGTGGCGCGTCATGGGTCACGACATGTTCCTCAGGTCACGGAACGATTACGGTCGACGTGACTCACGCCTCTGTGGATGGGTTCAGGGCGGTCGCGGCGGCCTCGCGGTGGGCCGGGTCCTCGGTCTGGAGCGCATAGATCCCATATCCGACGGCGCCGGCCGCGAACATTTCGGTGCAGTGTTCGGCGAGGCGCGGCCAGACCTCGCCGCCGCCGCGCACGTACTGCTCGACCGCGATCTCGAAAGCCTCGGACGGGGCGCTGACCTGGAGAAACATGAGGTCCTTGGCTGGATCGTCGATCGCTGCCGTGGTCCAGTCCAGGATCCCGGAGATCCGCTCGTCCTGGACCAGAGTGTGCCCCGGGTAGATCTCGCCGTGCGTGAGCGTGGTGCGCGTGGGCCAGAAGGAGTCGTCGGCGACCCAGGCGTTCCAACGATCCCACAGCTCCGGGGCGATCTCGAAGGAGGCCGCGACGCGGTCGAGGTCGCGCCGCCAGTTCTCTCGCACCTCGGCCGGGGAGTGCACGTCGATGCCGGTGGCCGCGGCGATGTCAGGGTCCACGGCGTGCAGCTGCGCCACGGCGTCCCCGAGGGAGGCGGCGTAGGCAGGCGAAGCCATGTCGATGTTCCAGGTGAGAGTGCCGTCACCGCCGACGGTGAGCCCGGGGATCCCGGGCAGCAGCGGGTAGGCGATCAGCTGCGGGGTGTGGATCCGCCAATCCGGCACGGGTACATCGAGCCGCGGAGCCACCGTCTCCAGCAGGCGCCCCTCGACATCGGCGCGCTCGAGCACGTCGCTGCGGCGTGGGATGCGCAGCACCCAGTCCTCGGTCCCGGAGCGGGCGAACGCGACCCTGAAGTCCAGCCCGACCTCCTCCGTGCGGAGGGTGGAGCCGTCGAGCTCGAGCCCGTGAGCGGAGGCGAGCTCGAGGAGGTCGTCCAGATCTGTCGGCGGTGTCGGTGAGGTCATCGCTCAAGTCTGGCATCTGCCGCAGCGGCGGGCGATCGGAATACCGCGAGGGGGCGCGAGGCGTTGCCTCCTGTCCTCCCACCCTGGCACCTGTCGTGGTGCTCGAGGCCGGGCGGCGGCCCCGTGCGCCGTCAGAATGCTGACGGTGCCCGGCCAGAGACTCCGGATGATGAGTGCCTACCTGGTCGCGCAGGTGCAGCTCGTGCTCGCGGTGCACGATGACTCCGCTGACCGTCTGCCGACGCCGCCCCTGCGAAGGTCTGTGGGGCGGCGTCGGCACGTCGCGGGGCTCAGGCCCTGTAGGCGGCGCGAGCCTGCTCGCGCTCGAGGCGCTTGGCCTGCTTCTTGGCGTGCACCTTCTCCTGCTCGGCAACCGTGATGACGTTGTCGTTGGGATCCTTCGCGACCAGGCCGTCGGGACGGGTGACGACCAGGCCCTCGGGCTGCTCGTCGGACCTCTCGCCGAGCTCGTTGAATCCCACGCGCTGGCGATGCACCTTGTGGGCGTCCGCGAGCAGCTCGACCACGTTGCGCTCGGCGACCACCATGTCCTGGAACTTGGCGGGCAGGCCGTCGATGATCCGCTCGTGCTCGAGCATGCGCTCGTACATCTCGTCGCGGCGGTGCTCGAAGCTCTCGTAGGTCATCTCCACATAGGCGACGGCCTCGCTGTGCGCCTTGTTCACGGCGGCTTGGGCGCGGCCCTTCGGGGACAGCAGCGAGACCAGCACCGTCACGGTGAGCGTGACGATGATGACCGTGAGGGACAGGCCGGTGGTCACCTCGGGGACGCTCACGTGCTCGCCGCCGTTGATGAACGGCAGCTCGTTCTCGTGCAGGGCGTGCAGGACCAGCTTCACGCCGATGAAGGCGAGGATGATCGAGAGGCCGTAGGAGAGATAGACGAGCCGGTCCAGCAGGCCGTCGATGAGGAAGAACATCTGGCGCAGGCCCAGCAGCGAGAATGCCGTCGCGGTGAACACGATGAACGTGGTCTGGGTGAGGCCGAAGATCGCCGGGATCGAGTCGAGGGCGAACAGCAGGTCGGTGCCGCCGATGGCGACCATGACCAGCAGCATCGGAGTGAGGACGCGCTTGCCGTTCTCGATGGTGAACAGCTTGTCGCCATCGAACTCGTCGCTCGCCGGCAGAACCTTCTTGACCAGGCGGACGAAGATGCCGTCCTTCTGCTCCTCGTCCTCGTCGGCGTCCCCGCTGACCTCGTCGATGATCATCTTGACCGCTGTGTACAGCAGGAACGCTCCGAAGATGTAGAACGCGAACGACAGACGATCGATCGCCACGGCGCCGATGGCGATCATGCCGCCACGGGCGATGATCGCGAACGCGATGCCGAACAGCAGCACCTTCTGCTGATCCTGACGGGGCACCGCGAAGGCGCCCAGGATGATGAGGAAGACGAAGAGGTTGTCGACCGAGAGCGCCAGCTCGGTGACCCAGCCGGCGAAGAACTCGGTGCCCATCGTGGGGCCCCCGACGACGAACACCGTGATCCCGAACAGGAGCGCGATGCCTTGGTAGATCCCGGTCCAGAGTGCGGCCTCGCCGATCGTGGGGATGTGCGCCTTGCGGACGTGGAAGACGTAGTCGAAGGCCAGGAGACCGAGGATCAGGACGATCGTCAGGATCCAGATGACAGGGGGGACGGACATAGTGCTGCTTTCGGGTCGCGGAATGGACCCGGGTCTCTCCACCTGCCGAGACCCCCGACAGGCCGCTGCGCCCGGAGTGCCGACGGCGGCCCTCGTGATGACGTGCACAGCGTGGCGGATACTCCCCCGTTGCCATCGAAGAGTCTACACAGCCGCCTCGAGAGCGTCTGAAGGCCCCGTCGGCGCCGTAGAGCAAGCAGCAGAGCCCGCAGATCCGGGCGTGGGAGCATCCACGCGCCGGTCCTACGGGCTCTGCTGCCGGTCCGGTCCCGGCGTCAGCGGTCCTCGACCGCGTCCTTCAGCTCGTCCTTGTCCATGGTCGAGCGGCCCTCGACGCCCTGTCGCTTGGCGTCCTCGTAGAGCTGGTCCTTGGTGCGGCCCTGCGGGCCCGAGTGGGAACGCTCCCCGCCGCGCTCCGACGGGGACTTGTCCTGTGTGGAGGTCTTGCTCGACTCCTCGGACTCACCCTCCTGGGCACGCGTCTTGTTGACCGTCCGGGCGGCGATCTCCTCGGCCTCATCCTCCGATCGTCCCTGATCGATCTGGCTCTTCTTGACGTGGTCGTACTGACGCTCTCGCTTGGCGTTCCATGCTTCCGGCATGTCGTCCCACCTCTCTCGATCCGTGGTCCCGGCGTGCGCAGCATCCGCGCGGATCCTGCTCCTCCATCGTGGGCGGCGACGTGCGGCCCGTCGAGGAGTCGGACCGGACGGTCCTGCCGCGCCGTCACTCCCGTCGGGAGTCTCCCGTCATGCTGCCGATGCTGTTGGAGGGCGTGCTGTCATCGCGCCAGCGCAGCAGCGCCCCGACGCCTTCGGGGATCCCGGCCGCATCCTCCGGGAGGGCGGAGACGGCGGCATCGGTGAGCAGCGACTGTCGCAGCAGCTCCTCGATACCGGCGGGGGCGTTCCCGGTGACGAAGATCAGCTCCTCCACCTGGCCTCTGCCCAGGGCCTGGGCCACTTCGGCGGAGCCGCCGACGGACGCTCCGTCGCGGGCCTGGCTCTCATGGAACCGCTCCGCCAGATCCTGCTGACGGTCGGCGACGAACTGCTCGGTGGCGCGCACCAGCTCCTCGCGGAACGAGCCGCGGTCGAAGGCGACGCCGCGGGTGCCGCCGGGGACCTCGATCACCCGCTCCCGGCTCTCCCGGCCCAGCGCGTCCTTGAGCAGACCCACCGCCCGGACGTCGCCGCTGAGCATGAGCATGTCGGGGGAGTGCTCGCGCAGCAGCCTCTCGACGGTCGAGGCCACGGCATCGGCATTGCGCTCCCAGGAGTCCTCGACCCGTGCCTCGAAGTTGCTGCCGCGCCACCCGTGCTGGGTGCCTCCGCCGGCATGCGCCTTGTGCAGCTCGTCGTGGCCGCCCTCGACGTGGGCGTCCTCACCGAGGTCGTTCGGTCCGTGCGCGATCGAGGGGTTGTCCGGGGCGCGCAGGTGGAGATCCGCTCCGGCGCGGTCCACGACGATCAGGAGCTGGCTGACGGCGAAGGGGATCAGCTGCATCAGGGGCAGCAGCTGGGGGTGGTCGCCTCGGTGCGCGGATTCCTGCAGCGGCGGTGCCGCCAGCACGCGATCCACGAGGATCTCCGCATCGGTGGCCAGGACGGTGCGACCGTTCCGTCCGCCGACGGGCGACGGGGCCAGGACGGTCTCCTCGATCTGCTCCAGGATCACGTCCGGCGTGCCGGAGGAGGAGAGCTCCGAGCGCATCCGGGCCCAGCGGGCCTCCAGCTCGCCGGCGGCGTTCGGATCGGTGCGGGTCGTGTCCAGGTGGACCGATGTGATCGGGCCGGGGGTTTCGAGGGCCGACTTCAGCCAGGGCAGTTTCACGGATGACCTCCTGCGTGCTGGACGTGCGGGGACCGAGCTCCCAGCTCGGCCTCATTGCGCCGCGTGGGTCATGTCACCTTTCCATGCGGGAGGGTCAGCCGCAAGCGCAACGGCGAAGCGTCCGACGATTCGTCCGACGACCCGACCGACGACTCGACGGATGACCCGACCGACGACGCGACCGGTGAGCCGACCGGCGAGCCCGATGTCAGGCACCAGCTCCCGGGCGGTGGGGTGCTCGCGCCGTCAGCGGGCCTGCTCCGCCTCGTGCAGAAGGCCGCCGAGGTAACGGGCGATGCGACGTGCGGCGGAGACCTCGAGACCCGCTTCGACGTCCGGGTTGTAGTTGGTGTTCGTGTTGACGTCGTACGTGACGGTGCGCCCATCGGTCGTCGTCATGTACTCGATGCCGGCGATCTCGATCCCGAGGTCCGTCAGCAGGGCTGCGTATCGCTGGATCAGCGGGTCCTCGGCACTGACCTCGGGGCGGAGTCGGAACATCGGCTCGGGGGCGACGCCGTCGTCTCCTGCGCCGGGCAGGGCGCAGGCCTCGGCGGGGCACAGCTCGAACCCGCCGGCCGAGGTGTCCACGCGGACCGCGCAGACGAACTGCCCGCCCACGAACTCGGCGCGCGTGATGGCGGGCTCGGAGGCGACCAGCAGCTCCTGCAGCAGGGTGATGCCGTCGGCCGCCTGCTCGAAGTCCTCCCCACGCACATAGGCGGCGAAGGACCCGTGGTCATCGAAGCGACGCACCCCGAGGCCCTTGCCGCCCTGGTTGTGCTTGGTGATGAAGGGCGCCTCGATGTCCTGCGCGGCGCCGATCAGGCCGTCGCGGCCGAACACCGCGATGGTGCGGGGCACGTCGAAGCCGGCGCGTCGCAGGGTCGCATGCTGGATGACCTTGCTGACCTCGAGATCGGCGACATGCTGCCCATTGACCACGCGTCGGCCCCAGGAGGCGGCCCAGGCGGTGATCGACCGCGCCGCGTCCTTCGCGAGGGGAGCGCCGCGGGTGTGCGAGGAGGCGCTGAGCCGGGACCAGATCACGCCGCGCGGCGGTTCCGCGTCCAGGTCGAGGGTTCCGTCGCCGAGGTGCCATTCCACGAGCGGGACCCCCTCGGCCTCGAAGGCGCGACGGAACGGCGGGATCCACTCCGGGTTGTCGTGCAGCACGTGCACGGCGGCGGACGAGCTGGACATCAGTTCTCCTTGGGGGCTTCAGAAGGCGGACTATCAGCCTAGTGGCCCGAGGGGTCGAGCGCGGCAGGAGCCCCGATGGCCCGCCCAGCGCGCCGAGACGTGCCGCGGAGGGAGGGGGCAGCTGCTGCGCTCGAGGCCGCTGGGGTCGCGGTGTCCCCGCGCCCCGGCGTTCCGGTCATCGGCTGCTCTGCGGTGCGGGTCGGACGCGGTGACGGCCGATGGGGAGCACCAGGGGGAGCCCGGAGACGGGGTCGTCGATGACCCGGCTGGTCAGACCGAACACCTCCTGGACGCCCTCCTCGGTGAGGACCTCGGCGGGCGGGCCGCTGGCTCGGACTGCGCCCGCGGAGATCATGACCAGCTGGTCGCTGTACCGTGCGGCGAGATTCAGGTCGTGCAGCACCATGACGATCGTGATCCCGCGCGCGCTGTTCAGGTCCGTCAGCAGATCCAGCACCTCGACCTGATGACTGACGTCCAGGAAGGTGGTGGGTTCGTCCAGCAGCAGCACATCGGTGTCCTGGGCGAGGGCCATGGCGATCCAGACCCGCTGGCGCTGGCCGCCCGAGAGCTCGTCGACCGGGCGGTCCGCGAGCTCGGCGGAGCGGGTCGTGTCCAGCGCCGCCGCCACGGCCTCGTCGTCCGCAGCGCTCCAGCGGGAGAAGATCCCCTGGTGGGGGTGGCGCCCCCTGCCCACGAGATCCGCGACGGTGATCCCCTCGGGAGTGATCGGGGACTGCGGGAGCAGGCCCAGGGTGCGTGCCAGCTGCTTGGCGGGCATGCGGTGCACCTGCTCCCCGTCCAGGAGCACCTGTCCGCTGCGCGGGGTGAGCAGGCGCGACATGGAGCGCAGCAGGGTGGATTTGCCCGACGCGTTGGCTCCCACGATCGAGGTGACCCTGCCGGGCAGCACCGACAGGTCGAGGCCCTCGATCACGGTGCGGTCGCCGTAGCCGAGGGTCAAGTCCTCCACGCGCAGGGTGTGGTCGGTGGTCATAGGGAGCTCCCTCGACGGTTCACGCGGATGATGAGATAGATCAGGTACGGCGCTCCGAGCACGCCGGTGACGACGCCGACCGGATAGCGGGTGCCGGTGGCGTACTGGCCCACGAGGTCCGCGCTCAGCACCAGCAGTGCGCCGACCAGCGCGGCGGGCACCAGGGCGGAGGAGCCCGGGCCGACGATCCTCGCGGCGATCGGCCCGGACAGGAACGCGACGAACGCGATCGGCCCGCACGCCGCGGTGGCGAAGGCGATGAGGCCGACGGCGGACACGACGACGATCAACCGGGTGCGGTCGACCCGCACGCCGAGCGCCTGCGCGGCGTCGTCCCCGAGCTCGGTGACGCGCAGTTCCTTCGCGCGCGACAGCAGCACGGGGGAGAGCACCACGAGAGCGCCGAGCACCGGCAGCGCCTGGTCCCAGGAGGTGTTGTTCAGGCTGCCGGTGAGCCAGCGCAGCGCTTCCTGCAGATCCCATTGCCCGGCCTTGGACAGCACCCAGTCCGTGACCGACTGCAGCATCGCCGCGATACCGATCCCGACCAGGATCAGCCGGGTCCCGGCCACCCCTCCGCGATACGACAGGGCATAGATCAGCACGGCCACGCCGAGCCCGGCGAGGATCGCGAGCAGGGACACGGCCGTGCCCGAGAGCCCCAGGATGACGATGCCGAAGGCCGCGGCGGCGCTCGCCCCGGAGGAGATCCCGATGATGTCCGGGCTGGCGAGGGGGTTCCGCAGCATGGTCTGGAAAGTCACCCCGCCCAGCCCGAAGCAGGCTCCGGCGAGCGCCGCGAGCACCGCTCGGGGCAGGCGCAGGGTGCCCACGGTGAAGGATGCGCCCGGCACGTCCTGGCCGGCGAGCACCCGCACCACATCGCTCGCCGGGTAGACGGTGCGCCCGACCATGAGGGAGAGGCAGAACACGGCGAGGATGAGCAGCGAGAGCACGCCGATCGTGGCGAGCGCACGGGCACGGCGACGGCGTCGGACCGTGCGCACCCGGTCGAGGGTCCGCCCGGCGGGCACGGTCGAGGTCGAGGGCAGGGTTGAGGGCGAGGGCGCGGATGAGCTCGCGGCGGTGGCGTCGCGGGTGGTGGTGCTCATAGGCCCGTCAGCTTCTGCCGGCGCACGATGGCGAGGAAGAACGGGGCACCGAGGAGCGCGGTGACGATGCCGACGTCGAGCTCGGCGGGTCGCGAGACGATCCGACCGAGCACGTCGGCCGCTGTCAGCAGAGCAGCACCGGTGACGGCGCTGAAGGGCAGCAGCCACCGGTGGTCCACACCGATCAGCAGTCGGCAGGCGTGCGGGACCACGAGGCCGACGAATCCGATCGGCCCGGTCACCGCGGTCGCTGCGCCGCAGAGCACCACGGCGCCGAGCGCAGCGACCGCCCGGGTGAGCCCCACGCGCTCGCCGAGACCGGCGGCGAGCTCGTCGCCGAGGGCCAGGGTGTTCAACCCGCGGGCGCTGAGCAGGGCCAGGGCGAGCCCGGCGAGGAGGAACGGCGCCACCTGCTGCAGCGAGGCATAGGTGCCGCCGCCGACGCCGCCGATCTGCCACGAGCGCACGCTGTCGCCGATGTCGGAGCGTGGAAGCACGACGGCACTGATGAAGGAGGTCAGGGCCGCTCCGGTGGCGGCTCCGGCCAGGGCGAGCTTGAGCGGGGTGGCGCCGCCCCGGCCGAGGGAGCCCAGCACGTACACCAGCACCGCGGTGGCCGCGGCGCCGACGATCGCGACCCAGATGTAGCTCGAGGCGGCGGTGAGCCCGAAGTGGGCGATGCCGATCACCACGGCGAGCGAAGCCCCGGTGTTGATGCCGAGGATCCCCGGATCCGCGAGCGGGTTGCGGGTCACGCCCTGCATGACGGCCCCGGAGACGCCGAGGGCGGCCCCGGCGGCCACGGCGAGCAGGGTGCGGGGGATGCGCTTGGCGACCGCTGCCGGGCCGAAGCCGTCGGTCGAGCCGCCGAGCGCGGCGAGGATGTCGTCGAGGCCCACGTCGCGCGAGCCGATGGTCACCGAGAGCGCCAGGAGGGCGGTGAGGGCCACCAGGGTGATGAGCAGCCAGAGCGTGCGAATCCGGGACCCCCGCCGCAGCAGAGCGGCGGTGGTCCCGGGCACGGCGGTCGCGGTACGTGTCATGGCAGGAGCGTCAGGGACGACGGAGAGGCCCGATCAGGCGCTGGCCGAGGCCGCGCGGTCCAGCTCGGCCAGGTAGTCCTCGAGGATGTAGGAGATCGCCAGCGGCGTCGGATTCGCCGCCGTGCCCAGGGGGCTGTCGCCGGGGAGGTTCACCACGGCGCCGTGCTGGACGGCAGGCATCTGCGAGAGCAGCGGATCGGCCGCGAGCGCCTCGAGCAGCGAGTCGTCGCCGTAGGTCACGATGATCTCGACGTCCGAGAAGGTGTCGGCCTGCTCGGCGCTCACCGTCGAGGAGAACTCGTCGGTCTCCTCGGAAGCGGCCTTCACGCTCGGGGCGATGGTCATCCCGAGGTCCTCGAAGAACATGGTGCGGGTGTCGTGGGCGGTGTAGAAGCTGACCTCCGAGAGGTCCGTGGTGTCCACGTGGGTCAGGAACATGACGTTCTTCCCGGCGATCGCGGGGTGCGCGGCCACCGCCTCCTCGATCTGCGCCTCGAGCTCGGCGATCAGCGCCTCGCCCTCGGAGGCCATGCCCATGCCGGTGGCGTTGGCCGTGATCATGTCGCGCCAGGAGGTGCCCCAGGCGGTCTCGGGGAACGGGACGGTCGGGGCGATCTGGGTGAGGGCGTCGTAGTCCTCCTGCGTGAGGCCGGAGTAGGCCGCCAGGATCACCTCGGGGGCCGTGTCCGCGACGCCCTCGAAGTCGATGCCGTCGGATTCGTCGAACAGGATCGGGGTCTCCGCCCCGAGCTCATCGAGCTTCGCTGTCACCCACGGGAGCACGCCGGCGCTGTCGTCATCGCCGAAGTTCGCGGCCGCCATGCCGGCGGGCACCACGCCGAGAGCGAGCGGCACTTCATGGTTCGCCCAGGCTACGGTGGTGATGACCTGGGGCTTCGCCGGGATCGTCGTGGTCCCGAAGGCGTGCTCGAGCGTGATCTCGCCCTGGGCGCCGCCTGCGTCGGAGGCGCCGGAGACGGCATCGGTCGCCTCGTTCGAGGAGCAGCCGGCCAGGACGGCGGCGAGGACGGCGGCGGAGCCGGCGAACGTGCGGCGTGAGAAGCGGGGCATGGTGGCCTTTCAGGAGGTCCTGCACAGGGTGCAGGGCGGGCCGTAGCCCGCGGTGTGCTCGGAGCGATCCGCGGCGGGGTCGGGCTCCGCGGAGAGCCCGGCTCGAGTGCTGCCGACGGACTGCCACTCCGCGGGCACCTCGATGCGCTAAGGATTGCCTCACCATACTAAGCGGGAAGGGTTCGTGTCCGCAATCGCGCAGAACCGACAGATCCTGGCGCAGATCGGACAAGAGCGGGCCGGCTCGGACGCCGTGTGAGCTGTTGCGCCCAGGAGTGCCCGGGCGCGGTCGATGCGGTTCAGGGGGCGTGCGAGGGTGCGGCCGGCTCCGGCGTGCTCGCGCCGAGCGGCGGGGACTCACGGCGGTGCTGGCCCGGCGTCAGCCCTGTGACCCGCCGGAATGCCGCCGTGAAGGCGCTCGTCGAGCGGAACCCGACCCGGAGCGCGACCTCCTCGATCGTCTCCCCTGCGGCGAGCAGCGCGACGGCGCGCTGGGCCCGGGCGGTCGACACCCAGGCTCGGAAGCTCATGCCGGTGGCGGCCTCGAAGGTGCGGGTGACTGTGCGCGAGCTCACTCCCAGTCGCCCGGCCCACTGCTCGAGCGTGGTCGCATCGGCCGGGTCCGTGCTCAGCGCGTCGATGATCGGGGCCAGCAGCGGATGGTCCGGCACCGGGAGCAGCAGCTCGTGCTCCGACGGGGCGAGCACGTCGAGGATCATCGCGTCGGTGACCTCCCGGGAGCGGGGCCTGAGGTGCTCGGAGATCAGGCGATCCAGCAGCAGGCGCAGCAGGGGCGTGATGTCCACCGCTACCGGAGCGGTCGACGGAGGATCGACGCGTGCCGTCGAGAACTGCGCAGCCCGGTGCCATACGCCCGCGGGGGTGAAGCCGCTGTGCGGCATCCCGGCCGGGATCCAGAGCCCGACCCCGGGCGTGATCGTCCAGACCCGGCGGCCGATGGTCGCC
Organism: Brachybacterium sp. JB7; assembly: GCF_003335205.1. Classification (NCBI taxonomy): domain Bacteria; kingdom Bacillati; phylum Actinomycetota; class Actinomycetes; order Micrococcales; family Dermabacteraceae; genus Brachybacterium; species Brachybacterium sp. JB7. The sequence goes on from NZ_QPGN01000005.1 coordinate 118,782, forward strand.
GTCGAGACCCCGCGCTCGTTCCACAGCAGCTCATGCGTGGGGTGGGAGTGCTCGGCCCAGAAGGTGTCGCGGGCGATGATCTCCTGCCCGCCGAGGATCGTGTACGGGACGTCGACGCTCCCCGCCGCATAGCTCGGGAGCCGGCGGCTCTCCGCGGCGCGCGAGGCGGCGACCGCGGAGGACCATCGTGCAGCGGCGCCCGAGGAAGCGGCCGCCCCGTCGTCCCGGGAGCGTGTCGGGCTCGTGCCCGGCTCGCCGGGCACGGCGCCCGCGTCGGGGTCTCCTGCACGAGCGCGCGGCCCGGTCCTCACCATGGGGACACCGTACCGGGGGTCACCGGGCGCAGCGGTCCCACGGCGCCTCGAGCGGCGGCTCGAGGCGCACTGCGGCCCCGGGCTCGAGCCGGGTCTCGAACCGGGGTTCGGACCCCGGCTCGACCCGGGCGGTGAGAGGTCCGTCCGTCCAGTGCGGGCCTCAGACGCCGACGTCGGCGAAAGCGCCCCGGAAACGAGCCGCGGGATGCGTCGCGGGCAGCGTGTCGGTGCCGGTCAGCTGGCTGCGCAGCGTGCCGTTCCGCTCCGGCAGGCGGCCGCGTTCGCGGAGGATCGGTGAGACCAGCTCGGCGAAGTCCTTCACGGTGTCGTAGGAGTGGTACTGGCGCAGGTTGATGCCGTCGATGCCGTCCACGTCCAGCCAGTGCTCGATCGCGTCGGCCACGACCTCCGGGGTCCCGGCGACGAAGAAGCGGTCCTGCCAGGCCTCGTCCACGGCGTCGAGCAGCTCACCGATGGTGGAGGCTCCGCCCTTGCGGCCGACGGGGGTGTCGGCGGGCAGCCCCTCGATCTCGAGCGCCTCGGCGATGGTTCGGTCGCGGGGATGGTCCAGGGCGCGGATCGGCACCGACTGGTGCACGAGCATCCCCTCGGCGGAGCGGTGCTCCTGGTACTGCGCGAGCTTCTCGTCGACCTCCTGCTGGGTGCGTCCCGTGATCACTGCGGCCTGCACGACGAACTTCGGGTCCGCGGGGTCCCGGCCCGCCTCCTCCGCGGCCGCGCGCACGGCGGGGACCGTCCGCTCCAGCAGCGGCCCGTGGGTGAACACCACCTCGGCGTTCTGCCCCGCCCGGACGGCACCGGCGGGGGAGGCCGTGGCGAGGATCAGCGTGGGGGTGCGCTGCGGCGACGGCTCGGAGAGGTGAGGGCCCGCCACCGAGAAGTTCGTGCCCTGGTGGTTGATGCGGTGCACCTTGGAGGGGTCGGTGTAGACGTTGTGCTCGGCGTCGCGCAGCACGGCCCCGTCGTCCCAGGAGCCCTCCCACAGCTTGTAGAGGACCTCGAGGTACTCGTCGGCGATCTCGTAGCGGTGATCGTGGTCGATCTCCTCGGCGAGCCCGAAGTTCCGGGCGGCGTTGGGCAGGTACGAGGTGACGATGTTCCAGCCCACACGGCCGCCGGTGAGATGGTCGAGTGTGGACATCCGCCGCGCGAAGGAGAAGGGCGGCTCGTAGCTGGTGGAGAAGGTGATCCCGAAGCCGAGGCGCTCGGTGACCGCGGCCATGGCCGGCACGACCATCATCGGATCGTTGTTGGGGATCTGCATCCCCTCGCGCAGCGCGGTCTCGGCGGAGCCGCCGTACACGTCGTAGGCACCGACCACGTCGGCGATGAAGATCGCGGTGAAGCCTCCGTCCTCGGCGAGGCGCGCGAGCTCGGTCCAGTAGGTGACGTCCGTGTAGCGGTGCCGGTTGTTCCCGGGCAGCCGCCAGAGGCCATGGGTGATGTGGCCGACGCAGTTCATCTCGAACAGGTTGAGGATCAGCGGCTTGGGGGCCACGGGAACTCCGATCATGGGGTGGTCGATGTCATCCCGCACGATCCGCGCTCGGGGCCGAGGTGCGCATCTCCCGTGAACCAGCGTGACGCGACGACGCCGACGGCGCTCCGGACAGCGCGGTCGAGTTCGCGGGGGTTCACACTTCTTTGGCTGCCCCAAGGGCGCGCTTATGGTCCAAGGAGACCGATCCGACCGAGGAGACGACTGTGCGACGACGACCACTGGCCGCAGCGCTCGCCGCTGCCTGCGCGGGCACGCTGCTCGCCGCGTGCGGTGCGGCGGGGGCCACCGACTCGCTGCCTGCAGGCACGAAGGAGGGCGGCGAGCTGGTCTACGCGACCGATCGTGAGCCGACCTGCCTGGACCCGCACAACAACGGGGACATGCCGCAGACCTACATCGCACGCCAGTACCTCGATTCGCTCGTGTCCATGCAGGCCGACGGCAGCGTGGTCCCCTGGCTCGCCGATTCGTGGGAGATCTCCGAGGACGGGCGGACCTATGACTTCACCCTCAAGCAGGGTGTCGAGTTCACGGACGGCGAGCCGTTCGACGCCGAGGCGGTGGTCGCGAACTTCGAGCAGATCATGGATCCTGCCACGCAGTCCTCGACCGACCTGCTGTACCTCTCGCCGTACTTCGACTCCGCCGAGGCCGTCTCGGAGCATGTCGTGCGGATCCATCTCAAGCGCCCCTACTCGCCGCTGCTGACCGTCCTCTCCCAGGCCTTCTTCGGGATCGAGTCCCCGAAGGCCATGGCGCGGGGGCTCGAGGAGAACTGCCAGTCCCCGGTCGGCACCGGACCGTTCGTCGTCAGCGAGTGGAAGCGCGGCCGCGAGGTCGTCATGCACCGCAACGAGAACTACACCTCGGCGCCGGCCGATGCGAAGCACCAGGGGCCCGCTTACCTGGAGAAGGTGACCTGGCGGTTCCTCAAGGACAACACCGCGCGCTTCGGCGCCCTGCAGTCGGGCCGGGCGCACGCGATCTTCAACGTCCCGCCCGAGTCCGTGCCCACGGCCACCGCTGATCCGACGATCGCCACCGACGACTTCGTCCACGCCGGCGTGCCCTTCTCCCTCGACCTCAACACCGAAGGGCCGGCGCTGTCCGACGTCCGGGTGCGCAAGGCGGTCGTCCACGCCTCCGACGCGCGCGGGATCGTCGAGAGCGCCTACGCCGGCGTGTTCCCGTACGAGGGCAACTCGATCTCCTCGGGGACCCCCACCTACGACGAGACCCTTCAGGAGCCCTACCCCTACGACGAGGACACCGCGAACGCGCTGCTGGACGACGCGGGATGGACCGGCCGCGACGAGGAGGGATACCGCACGAAGGACGGGAAGACCCTCACCCTCCGCCTGCCGTACAACTCCGATCCGGGCGAGACCCCTCCGGCCGACCTCACCATCTATCAGAACTTCCAGGCGATGGAGAAGCGCGTCGGCGTGGAGGTCGAGCTCATCCCGGCGGACGCCGCGACCATGACGGCGGTGAAGCAGGACCCGACCAAGTACGACATCCAGGGCCGCTACTGGAACAGCCCCACCCCCAACGTCATGTACATCAAGTACTCCCAGGAGACCCTGGACATCGACAACGGGCAGAACGTGTCGCGGGTCGCCGACGAGGAGCTCGACGAGACCCTGCTCGAGGCCGCCGCCACCACGGACCCCGCGGAGCAGGACGCCCTCTACACCGCGGCCCAGGAGCGCCTCACCGCGCAGGCCTGGCACATCCCGCTGTATCCGATCCAGACCCGCCTGGCCACCCGCTCCGACCTGGTCGAGGGCATCTGGATCGAGCCGAGCGAGGGCGAGCCCGTCCTCCACGACGCCTACCTCCTGCGAGAAGGGCTCTGAGATGACCGTGCACACCCGTGATGAGACAGCGTCGGCGTCGGCCGTGGGCGGTGCCGCGCCCGCGACGGCACCCGGTGTCGTACCCCCGCTCGACCCCACCGCAGGATCCGACCCAGCGCCCGGATCCGACCCCGCGCCGGGATCCGGCGCGGGCACGCAGCGTCCCGGTTCCCGATGGCGCGCTCTGGCACGGCGCGCGGCCTCACAGCTGGGATCGGCGGTCCTCCTGCTGTGGGCGGTCGCGACCATCGTGTTCTTCCTCCAGCACATGGTCCCCGGCGACCCGGCGCTCGCCATCCTCGGCGGCGCCTCGTCGAACCCGCCCCCGGAGACCGTCCAGGCAGTCCGGGAGCAGTACGGCTTCGACCAGCCGCTCCTCGTGCAGTACGCCGCCTTCCTCGGTGGGCTCGTGCAGCTGGATCTCGGGGAGTCGTACACGATGAAGGAATCCGTGGTCACGGTCATCGGCGAGCAGATCGTGCCGACGCTCCAGCTGACCGCCTCCGCGCTCGTGCTCGCCTGGGTCATCGCCCTGACGCTGACCCTGGTCAGCGCCGGCCGCTCGGGCCTCGCGGGCCGGATCGGCTCCTCGATCGAGGTCGTCTTCGCGGCCCTGCCCCACTTCTGGCTCGGAGTCGTCCTGCTCGTGGTCTTCGCCGTCGTGCTGCAGTGGCTGCCGGTCGTGGACGGCGGCCCGCTGGGTCTGATCCTGCCCGCGGCGACCCTCGGCATTCCGCTGGGCGGGTTTCTCGCCCAGGTCACCCGGGACGAGTTCGACGCCGCGCTGCGCCAGCCGTTCGTGCTCTCGGCCCGCTCCCGCGGCGCGACGCTGCACGACGTGCGCTGGCGCCACGTCCTGCGCCACGCGGCCCTGCCCGGCATCGCGCTGTCCGGCTGGGGGCTCGGCTCGCTGATCTCCGGCGCCGTCGTGGTCGAGGTGATCTTCTCGCGTCAGGGCATCGGCCAGGTGCTGGTCTCCGCGGTCACCTCCCAGGACCTGCCACTCGTGGTCGGCGTGACCTTCGTGGTCGCCCTGGTCTACGTGGTCGCCAACCTCCTCACGGATCTCGCCTATGTCGCGGTCGACCCCAGACTGCGCGCCTCGATCGGACGTGCCTCATGACGATCCTCGCCCCCGCTCCCGAGGACACCGCCCCCGCCCAGGCCCCGCAGGCGGCATTCCGGCCCGCTCGCCGCACCCCGCTGCACAGCCCCGGCTTCTGCCTGGCCCTCGGTGCGGTCGCAGTCGTCGCGCTCGCGGCGGTCGCCCCCGGTCTGCTCGCGCACCAGGACCCGCTCGAGATCCACCTCGCGGAGAGCTTCGACGCCCCGAGCCTCCAGCACCCCTTCGGCACCGATCAGTCCGGTCGCGACGTGTACAGCCGGGTGGTCCACGGTGCCGGGCAGTCGTTGGTCATCGGCCTGGGGGCCACCGCGATCGGACTGCTCGGCGCGCTCGCCCTGGGACTGGCCGGCGGCCTGGGCGGTCGGTTCGCGGACGTCGCCGTGACGCGGGTGATCGAGGTCCTCTACGCCTTCCCCGGGATACTGCTCGCCCTGATCCTCATCGCCGTCTACGGCAACAGTGCGATGACCCAGATGGTCGCGGTCGGCGTGGCGTCGATGCCCGGCTATGCGCGGATGGTGCGCGGCCAGGTGCTGTCGGTGAAGGGGTCCCTGTATGTCGAGGCCGCCCGCTCCCTCGGGCACTCGCCGCTGAGGATCCTGCTGCGCACGATCCTCCCCAACACCTTCCGACCGCTGACCGTGCTGATCACGCTGGGCATCGGCCAGGCGATCGTCTGGGCCGCAGCGCTCGGCTTCCTCGGCATGGGTGTCCAGCCGCCCACCGCCGAATGGGGAGCGATGCTCAACGCCGGCCGCAACTACATCCAGATGGCCTGGTGGATGGACTTCTTCCCGGGCATCACGATCGTCCTGTTCACCCTGTCGCTGACCGTGATCGGCCGTCACCTCCAGCGCGCCACCGATTCCGGAGCCGCCCGATGAAGCCCCTGATCACCGCCGAGAACCTCGCGGTCTCCTTCGACGGCACGCCGGTCGTCCACGACGTCTCCTTCACCCTGCGGGCCGGCAGCTGCCTGGGGATCGTGGGGGAGTCCGGCTCGGGCAAGTCCGTCACCGCACGCAGTCTGCTGGGGCTGAACGGCGAGAACGCCACGGTCACCGCCACCACGCTCGACATCGGCGGAGACCTGCGCGCCGCCACGGAGGAGCAGTTCCGCCGACTGCGGGGGAGCAGGATCGGGTACGTCCTCCAGGACGCCCTGACTTCGCTGGACCCGATCCGACGGGTCGGCGCCGAGGTCGCCGAACCGCTGCGGCTGCACGGCGTCCCGCGCGCCGAGCGCCCCGGTCGGGTGCAGGATCTCCTCGCCGCCGCCGGGATCCCCGAGCCCGAGCTGCGGGCACGTCAGCTGCCCAGCGAGCTGTCCGGCGGGCTGCGCCAGCGTGCGCTGATCGCCGCCGCGCTCGCCCTGGACCCCGAGATCCTCATCGCCGACGAGCCCACCACGGCGCTCGACGTCACCGTGCAGGCCGAGATCCTCTCGCTGCTGGAGGACAGCCTCGCGCAGGGCCGCTCGATCATCCTGATCAGCCACGACCTCGCAGTGGTGGAGCGCCTGGCCGATCACGTGCTGGTCATGAAGCACGGTCGGGTGGTGGAGCAGGGCCCCACCCACGAGGTCCTCACGCATCCGCAGCACGAGTACACCCAGCGTCTCCTCTCCGCCGTCCCGTCGGCGCACTCCCGCGGGGAGCGACTGTCGGACACCCCGCCGCAGCCGCTGCAGATCCGGTCCGCAGCGATCCCGCGCCCCGCTGAAGCGGGCCCGGTGCTGTCGGTCCAGGGGGTCACCAAGCGCTATCGCGGGCCCGACGGTCGCCACCGCACCGTGGTCGACGACGTCTCCTTCGACCTCCACGCCGGGGAGACCCTCGGGATCGTGGGGGAGTCGGGCTCGGGCAAGTCGACCACCGCCTGGATGTCCCTGGCCCTCACCGCGCCATCGGCCGGTCAGGTCCTGCTCGACGGCCGGCCCTGGTCCGGGCTGCCCGAACGGCGCCGTCGCGGGCGACGACGGCGGATCTCCGTCGTCCACCAGGACTCCCTGGGATCCTTCGACCCGCGGTGGACCGTCGGCCGGATCATCGCCGACGCCCTCCCCGGCGACGTCCCCCGTGCGCAGCACGCGAGCCGTGTCGAGGAGCTGCTGGACTCCGTCGGCCTCACCGGTGCCCACGCGGTCCGGCATCCGCTGTCCCTCTCGGGCGGGCAGCGTCAGCGCGTGTCGATCGCCCGGGCGCTCGCGACCGGCCCGGAGATCCTCGTCCTGGACGAGCCGGTCTCCGCGCTGGACGTATCGATCCAGGCGCAGGTCCTCGACCTGCTCGTGGACCTCCAGCGCACTCTGGGCACCGCCTACCTGTTCATCTCCCACGATCTCGGCGTCATCCACCACCTCAGCGACCGCGTCCTCGTGATGCAGGGCGGGCGCATCGTGGAATCCGGAAGCGCCGACGACGTCTTCTTCGCCCCTCAGCACGACTACACCCGGCAGCTCGTCTCCGCGCTGCCCAGCCCACGACTCGAGGAGATCGCATGACCTTCGCTTCCGCCGTGTCCGCCGACACCGCATCCCCCACCGCACCGATGCACGCGGAGTCCCCCGCAGCTCCTCCCTATGCCGAGCTGAGGGAGCGCTTCGCCCCGGTCCTCGCGCACATCGCCGAGGGCGCGGTCGAGCGCGACCGCACCCGGCGCCTGCCCCACGAGGAGGTGCGGGCGCTCGCCGAGGCCGGCTTCACCGCTCTCACGGTGCCCACCTCGTACGGTGGCTCCGGCGCGGACATCGAGACGTTCTTCCGGCTGCTCATCGACCTCGGCGAGGCGGATTCGAACCTCCCGCAGCTGCTGCGGGCGCACTTCGCCTTCGTCAACGACTTCCTCATCGGCATCGAGGAGGGCGACCCCGCCGACTGGTTCACGCGGATCGCGCAGGGAGCGGTGTTCGGCAACGCCAGCCATGAGCGCAGCTCCGCCGTCGTCGGCGACCTCGCGACCACCGTGACCGCGACGGACGGCGAGTACCGCCTCTCGGGCGAGAAGCACTACTCGACCGGCTCGATCTTCGCGGACTGGATCAACGTCTCGGCCCGCACCCCGGACGGCGGTCGTGCCCGCGTCACCGTGGGCAGCACCGCTGCGGGCGTGGACATCCGCGACGACTGGGACGGCTTCGGGCAGATCCTCACCGGCAGCGGATCCACCCTGTTCACCGACGTCAGCGTGCCGGCCACCCACGTGCGGGTGCTCGAGGGACGCGGAGACGGAGCCCCGACCACGCAGACCTCCTTCCTCCAGCTGGTGCTCCTGGCCTCTCTCGCGGGCGCCGGGCGGGCGGCGCTGCGCGACGGGATCGACTTCGTCCGCTCCCGCACCCGGGTCTACTCCCAGGGCAGCGGCGCGAGCGCAGCAGCCGATCCGCTGGTCCAGCAGGTGGTAGGACGTCTCTCGGCGAAGGTGGCCTCGGCCCAGGACGCGGTCCTCGCCGCGGCGCGGGCCCTCGCAGCCGCGCAGGCCGCAGTCGGCACCGAGGACCATGAACGCCTCACCGATGCGGCCGAGCTGCGCACCGTCCAGGCGCAGATCACCGCGGTCGAGGACGTGCTGTCCGTGACCACCGAGCTGTTCGAGGTGGGCGGTGCCTCGGCGACGTCGCGGGGCCGCTCGCTGGACCGCCACTGGCGCAACGCCCGGACCCTCTCCTCGCACAACCCGGTGATCTACCAGGAGCGGGCCATCGGGGACCGCCTGCTGAACGGGACGGACCTGCTGTACTTCTGGTCGACGGGGCAGGAGCGCACCGGCGGCACGACGCAGACCGCGAGCCGGTGAGCGCTCGGCCGCCCGTCGGCCCCGATCCTCGGCCAGCTGCTCGGCGGGGTCCTCCGCCGGCTGCTCAACCGGCGTTCTCCGCCGCCAGCCCGGCGCTGCGGGCGACCTCGCGCCAGCCCTCGGCGAGCGAGTCGACGGTCGCATGCGCGTTCAGCCCGCTGGGCTGGGGCACCACCCACAGCGCGACGTCCTCGGGCCATCCCGGCACCGTCGCGGGGTCCTGATGCCCCAGCTGCGCGCGGGGCAGGGCGAACGCGGTGCGATAGGCGGTGATCCCGGAGATCGCGACCGCTGCCGGCCGCAGCTCCCGGGCGCGGCGCACCAGCTGCTCGCCGCCCGCGCGCAGCTCGTCCTTCGAGAGCTCGTCGGCCCTCGCCGTGGCGCGTGCGACGAGATTGGTCATGCCGATGCCGCGCTCCTGGAGCTCGTTCTCGTCGTGCTCTGCGAGACCTCGCGAGGCGTCCACCAGGCGGGAGGTCAGCCCGGCACGGTGCAGCGAGGGCCAGAACCGGTTCCCGGGCCGAGCGAAGGGCGCGTTGACCGCCGCCGTCCACAAGCCCGGGTTGATGCCGACGATCAGGAGGCGCAGGGTCTGCCCGCACGCCGGGTCGGGCTGCACCTCGTCCAGCGCCGAGCCGTCGGACCCGGCGAAGAGGGGCAGGTCATCGCGGGTCGGCTTGCGACCTGCCAGGGGGGAGACGCGCCGGATGCTCATTCGGAGACTGTATCGGGGCGCGGTGAGGCGGGGCGGGGGTGGCTTGGTGGGGAGGGCGGGCTCCGCTGCCCCGGCGCACCGCGCGCGTACCCTGACGCCATGCGCCCCTCCACGGCAGGTCGACTCCACGTCATCGCCGGCCCCATGTTCGCCGGGAAGACCGAGGAGCTGCTGCGACGCGTCCACCGGGCGCGACTGGCCGGACAGCAGGTCGAGGTCTTCGGGCACCGGCTCGATGATCGCGGTGGCGCGGACCGCCTGAGCACGCACATCGGGCGCAGCGAGCCTGCCAGGATGCTCGAGCAACCCCAGGAGCTGCTGGACGCCCTGGGCGGGGAGAGACCGGATCTGGTCGCGCTGGATGAGGCGCAGTTCTTCGGGCCCGGCCTCGTTCCGGTGCTCGACGAACTGCTCGTCGGCGGCATCCAGGTGGAGGCCGCCGGACTCTGCGTCACCTACGACGGAGGCCCCTTCGAACCGGTGCCCACCCTGATGGCGCAAGCCGAGGAGGTCGTGAAGCTCACCGCCGTATGTGTCGTCTGCGGAGCGGATGCGGCATTCCACGTACGGCGGCACGACACCCCGCAGGAGGGCGATGCCCTGCAGGCCACGGCCGCGCAGATCGGCGGCACGGAGTCCTACCAGGCCCGCTGCCGCGCCCATCGCCACCCCGGAGCCTCGCCCCGGCGCACATAACGATCGCCCACGGAGCCACGCTCGGCGGCACGCGGAGATTCCCCGCGGAACCCGACTGGCCGCCCTGGCAACACGACGCGGTGCGGTCGTCGACCGAGCAGCATGTCCGGCTCCTCGCCGTCCAGTGATCCTCGGTGGTTTCGCCCCGACGACACCGCAGCCGGCGGGCTCCCGTGAGCACCCGCGGCCGTCCCACCCCATGTCGGACACCCCGGCGAGCGGCCGCGGTCGATACTGTGGCGCGCATGATCGTCACCGCAGACCCCGGCCCCGTCGGCTCGCCCACCAGCAAGGACTCGGCGGGCTTTCTCGCGACCTCCGCGCTGCGGTACACGGTCGGTGCCGGAGAGGCCGCCGAGCTGCCGCTGCCGGAGCTCGCCGATGCGCCCTCGCCCGTCGGCCGCACCATCGCCGCCGGAGACGTGCTGCGCTTCTTCCTGTTCCCCGAGCTCGATGCGGGCCAGACCTGGGGCGCGACCCATGTGTCGCTCGACCTCGTCCTCACGGACGGATCCCGCCTGTCCGAGTTCGAGCCTCGGGACCAGTACGGCACGACGGCCACCGCCCGCGGCCTCGGCGAGGGCAAGATCCTGTACGCCGACCAGTGGAACGACGTGCAGGTACCGCTGGATGCCGCCGTGGGTCGCACGATCGCCGAGGTGCTGCTGGTGGCCGACGTCCCCGCCGGCTCCGACGCCGACGCTCCGGACTCCTCCGATCCTGACGCCGAGGAGCAGAGCGCCGAGGAGGGCCCCACGGTGCATCACTACCCGGGCCTGGAGGATCCCCTGCCGGATGACGCTTCGGGCGACGCGGGGCACCTGACCCTCGCCACGCAGGTGAACCTCGCCGCGCACGAGGATCTCGAGGAGGACATCGACGTCGAGGAGCTCGATGCCGGAGCCCACGAGGCCGAGACCGCTGCCGCCACTGCTGCCGACAACGAGGCGGACGTCGAGGAGCAGAACGGGCCGACCGAGCCGGTGGAGTTCGTCGGCTGGGTCGACGGCCCCTATCTCGGTCCGCTCCCCGCAGACCCCTCCCGGGAGGATCCGGTGGCGTGGGTGGACACCCGTCGCGGCACCTATGCCTCCGGGGACTTCTCCCGTGGCAACAACCTCCCGCTGACCGCAGTGCCCAACGGCTTCGCGTTCTTCACCCCGGTCACGGACGCCCGCACCCGGCGCTGGCTGTACGAATACCACCGCCGCAACGGCGAGGACAACCGCCCCCGCCTGCAGGGCATGGCCATCTCCCACCAGCCCAGCCCCTGGATGGGAGACCGCAACCAGTTCGTGCTCATGCCCCTGCAGGGCGAGTCGCCCGATGCCACGCCGGCCGCACGCGCTCTCGGCTTCGACCACGCCGAGGAGACCGCCCGCCCCGATCTCTACGAGGTGGCGCTGGACGGCGGCACCTCCCTGCGGCTGGCACCCACCGACCACGGCGCGATCTGCGAGATCGACTTCACCGCCGATGCCGGCACGCCGCATCTGCTGCTCGAGGGCGTCGACGAGAACAACCGCATCGATGCCGCCGGTGCGGTGTTCGACGGGCGCCTGCGTGCCTGGGTCGACTCCGGCCTCACCGAGGGCTACGCCCGGGCCGACGGTGCCACCCGGATGTTCGTGCTCGCCGAGGTCGATCCCGCGCCGCTCTCGGTGGCCGGCGCTCAGGGCGACTCCACCGGCAGTGTGCTCACCTTCGCGGAGGGGACGGAACGCGTCACGGTGCGCCTGGTCACGAGCTTCATCGGCCTCGATCAGGGGCAGCGCACCTTCGCCCAGGAGGTCGAGCGCCGCAGCTTCTCCCAGGTGCGTGAGGCCGCCCACGGTGCCTGGACGGAGCGTCTGCGGGTGATCGAGCCGGGCACCGCGACCGCGCCCCAGCTGCGCACCCTGTACGGGAACCTCTATCGGCTGAACCTCTACCCCAACTCCCAGTGGGAGAACGCGGGCACTGCGACCCGGCCCGAGCCCGTGCATGCGAGCCCGGTGCGCCCCACCAAGGGCAGGGCGACGGACACCCGCACCAACGCTCAGGTGCTGCCCGGAGCGATCCACGTGAACAACGGCTTCTGGGACACCTACCGCACCGCGTGGCCCGCCTACGCCCTGCTCTATCCCGAGCTGGCCGCAGAACTCGCCGACGGCTTCGTGCAGCAGTACCGCGAGGGCGGCTGGATCGCCCGCTGGTCCTCTCCGGGATACGCCGACTGCATGACCGGCACCAGCAGCGACATCGCCTTCGCGGATCTCGCCGTCAAGGGAGTCGCCCTGCCCGACCCGCTCGGCGCCTACGAGTCCGGGCTGCGCAACGCCACGGTCGCCCCCGAGCAGACCGAGGTGGGCCGCAGGGGCAACGAGCGGGCCGTGTTCACCGGCTACGTCGACACCGACACCTCCGAATCGGTCTCCTGGACGCTCGAGGCCCATATCAACGATTTCGGTCTCGCCGCCCAGGCGGAGCTGCTGGCCGACGCCACCGAGGACGAGCAGCACGCCGCGCAGCTGCGCGAGGAGGCCGCCTACCTGCGGGCCCGGTCCGCGAACTACCTGCTGCTGTTCGATCACGGGGTCGGCTTCTTCCAGGGTCGGCGGGCCGACGGCGCATTCGCGCAGAGCCCGGAGGAGTTCGATCCGAGAGTCTGGGGCGGGGACTTCACGGAGACCGACGGTTGGAACTTCGCCTTCCATGTCCCGCACGACGGCGAGGGCCTGGCATCGCTCTACGGAGGCCGGGAGTTCCTGCGTGCGAAGCTCGACGAGTTCTTCGCGACCCCGGAGCGTGCCGATCTCCAGGGCACCTACGGCCACGTGATCCACGAGATGGACGAGGCACGGGCGGTGAGGATGGGCCAGTTCGGCGTCTCCAACCAGCCCTCCCACCACATCCCCTTCCTCTACCACCACGCCGGCGCACCGCAGAGCGCCTCCCAGGTGGTGCGGGAGGTCCACCGTCGGCTGTTCGTGGGCGAGCAGATCGGTCAGGGATACCCGGGGGACGAGGACAACGGCGAGATGAGCGCCTGGTGGCTGCTCACCGCACTGGGCCTGTATCCGCTGCAGCTGGGCACCGGCCGGTACCACCTGGTGGCGCCGCTGTTCGACCACGTGCACGTCAAGCCCCTCGGGGGCGAGCCGTTCACCGTCGTCGCCGAGACCCGCGGCGACGGCGACGACGACTGCATCACGGGATACACGCGCGACGGTGCAGAGCATCGCGGTGCCTGGATCGACCATGAGGACCTCCGAGGGCGCCTGCACGCCCGCCTCGGCTCCCGGGCCGACGCCGAGGCCACGGCCTGGGGCGTCGTGCCGCCCTCGGCCACCCCGACCGGGCACTACCCCCACCCGCTGCGGGACCTGTTCCGCACCGATCCCTCGAACCCGCTGCAGGACGACGACTCGCGCACCGAGCAGACCTGGCCCGGCTCGAGCGCGACGATCGACCTCCCCGAGCTGGGCGAGCCGCTCGCGGCACGATTCCTCACGCTGACCTCCTCGGCGGAGGAGGGCGGCGACCCGATCGCCTGGCGGCTCGAGGGCTCCCAGGACGGCGAGACGTGGGAGTTGCTGGACGAGCGCTCCACGCAGAGCTTCCGCTGGCGTCGGCAGACCCGCCCGTTCCAGATCCCGGCCCCGCGCGGATTCACCCACCACCGCCTGGTCATCACCACGGCACAGGGCCCCCTCCGCCTCGCGGAGATCGAACTGCTCGCCTGACCGCCTGGCCACGCCATCGCCTTACCACCTGACTGCCCGATTGCCTGACCACCTGACCCGCCCACTCTGTGTGGCTGCCCGGTCCGCATGGCCTGCGTAATCGCCTGACCTGCACAGCCGCCTGACCTGCACCCTTCCAGACGCTCGCTTCGGCCCGCCACGAACCGGCGCCCGTTTCGCGATGTCGCGGACGGGCCGCTGGTGAGGTCATCTGGCCATATCGCCAGTGCGCCTCACCAGCGGCCCGTCCGTGACGCGCGGCGGGCGCGTCAGATCGTCGCGGCCTGTGGCGGGCGCCTGACATCGTTGGCTACGTGTCCGGCGACAGGTGGTTGGCGCAGCAGTCCGCCGCGGCCGGTGAGCGGGGCAGGGGAATGACGGTTCAGCAGTACCCATGGCCAGGTCATCAGCGCCCACACCGCGGCGATCAGCACCGCTTCGACGACGAGGTACTGCGGCCACGGCCCCAGCAGGTCCAGGATGCTGGGGCCCGAAGGCGCATGATTCAGGTAGCCGTAGTTCGCGCCGCTGAGGGCATTGCCGGTGGCGGCGAACCCCGCCCAGAGCAGCGTCACCCCATAGGCGACGCCGTAGCCGCGCCAGGTAGGTCGGTATCGCTGCCCCCAGATGAGCGTGACGGGGATGAGCACCCCGCTGAGATGGGCGATCCAGTACTCGGCGAACTCGAGCGGCACCGAGACGAAGTAGTTCACATCGGGCGTGAGCACGGACTGAAGGTTCAGCGTGAGCCCCCAGAAGTAGGTGACCACGATCAGCCAGCGAGCACGCGTGATCAGGGCGACCGCACCGAGGAACCGCAGGGCGTCCGAGAGATGCAGCGGCAGGGACTCCTCCAGGTTCCACGCCCACGGTGTGAATCCCCAGGCGGTCCAGAGCACGGAGTTCACCAGGAGCGCCCAGCCCGCGCTCCGCAGCGCACGATCCACGGTGAGCGGGTCGCCGCGCCGCGCCCAGACCACGACGAGGATCCCGGACGCCACGAGCAGCACGAGCATCGACACGTGCGCGGAGCCGTAGGCGGGCATGTGGCCGAGCGGCCCGTCCGCCCGCAGCACGCCGGTGGTCGTGCTCATGGCCGCACCGCCCTTCACGCCACGCTCGACTCCGAGGTCTGACCCGTCCTGTCCGGCCCTCGCCGGTGCGAGGCCCCGCACCAGGGCACGCACAGCATCCGCTCTTCGCGGCGACGTTCCTGGGCAGAGCATACGAGAGCGCCCCGCCGAGGCGGGGCGCTCTGCGCGATGTCGGAGGGGCAGGACGTCCAGGAGGTCATGGCCTCAGGAAGTCATGGCTCCGGAAGGTCAGGGCTCCGACAGGTCATGCCCCCCGGAAGGTCATGACCCCAACAGGTCACGACCACGCACGGAAGCGGATCGGAGATCATGAGATACGGGACGCCGGGACGCCGGGACGCCGGGACGCCGGGACGCCGGGACGCCGGGACGCCGGGACACCGGGACGCCGGGACACCGGCGAAGCCGGCCCGCCCGCGAGGTCGGGCCACCCGGAGGGCGACCAGACCGAGGGACGGGCCGACAGGTCGATCAGGCGGCGACCTCGGCAGCCTCAGTGGCCGCGGTCTTGCGGCGCCCGAGCTCCTTGAGCACAGTCACCGCGGCGGCGGCCACCAGCGTCCCGGCGAGGATCGCGAGCAGGAAGCCCCAGACCGGGGAGATCGCGAAGACGACGAAGACGCCGCCGTGGGGTGCCTGGGAGCCGACGCTGAACGCCATGATCAGCGCGCCGGTGACGGCGCCGCCGGCCATGGTGGAGGGAATCACCCGCAGCGGGTCCGCCGCGGCGAAGGGGATCGCGCCCTCGGAGATGAAGGCGGCACCGAGCAGCCAGGCGGTGGTGCCGTTCTCGCGTTCGACGGGGGAGTAGAGCTTCCGGCGCACCACGGTGGACAGCGCCATCGCCAGCGGCGGGACCATGCCGGCGGCCATCACCGCGGCCATGATCTGGAAGGACGCCTCGGTGCCCTGAGACAGACCCGCGGTGGCGAACAGGTAGGCCGCCTTGTTGACGGGGCCGCCCAGATCGAAGCACATCATGAGCCCGATGATCACGCCGAGGAGGATGGCGGAGGACCCGGACATGCTGGTCAGACCGTCCTGCAGAGCAGTCATCAGAGTGGCCAGGGGGCGGCCGAGGAACAGCAGCATGAGCCCGCCGACCACGAACGTGGTCACCAGCGGGATGATCACCACGGGCATGAGCCCTGCGAGCCACCGCGGCGGCGTCAGCGTCGTGAACCACAGGGCGATCAGACCCGCCAGCAGACCGGTGATGAGCCCGCCGAGGAAGCCGGCGCCGACCGCGACGGACACGGCCCCGCCGATGAAGCCGGGGGCGATGCCGGGTCGCCCGGCGAGACCGAAGGCGATATAGCCGGACAGGGCCGCCACCAGGAAGCCCATCCCGAGATCGCCGAGGGTGAAGAAGACGGCGCCGAGGTAGAGGGCGAGTCCGGCGCGCTCGGTCTGCACCGCGCCGGTGGCGCTCTCGTACGTCTGGTGGTCCGGCAGCGAGGTGAGGGAGAAGCTCGTCGCGACGTCCTGGGCGACGAAGGCGACATCGAAGCCCGCGACGAGGAACCCGAGCGCCATGAGCAGGCCGCCCGCGGCGACGAACGGGATCATGTAGGACACACCGGTCATCACGGCGCCCTGGATCCGACGGGGCCAGGACTGCTGGTTCGCCGCGGAGGAGCTGCTGCTGCTGCTGCTGGACTCTCCGTTTTTCGCAGCACTGCCGGAGGTCGGCACTCGCCGCGTGGACGGGTCCGTCGTCGCGGCGACTGCTTCGTCGATCATCTCGGAGCCATGGGAGATGGCGCGCTTGACCGGATGCTCGACGAGGGGGAGCCCGGCGAAGCGCTCGCGGCCGGAGATGTTCACGTCGGCCGCGACGATCAGGGCGCTCGCCGCAGCGATCTGCTCCTCGGTGAACGGCGTGATGCCGCCGGAGCCCTGGGTCTCGACGTGCAGCTCGACGCCCTTGTCCTTGGCGGCGTTCTCGAGGGACTCCGCTGCCATGTAGGTGTGGGCGATGCCGGTGGGGCACGAGGTGATCGCCAGCAGCACGGGCTGACCGCTCGCAGTGGCGCTGGCCTGTGCCTCATCGGTGCCCAGTGCCGCATCGCCCTGTGCCGCATCGGTGCCCTGTGCCGCATCGCCCTGTGCCGTGTCGTCGTGGGCCGTATCGGGTGCGGGTTCGATGACACCCATCACCAGGTCCGAGACCTCATGGGGCTCCTTCGCCGCGCGCAGGTCCGCGAGGAACTCCGGACGGATCAGGGCCCGGGAGAGCTGGGCGAGCAGCTTGAGGTGCTGATCGTCGGTGCCGGCTGGGGCGGCGATGCCGATGATGAGATCGGCAGGCCCGTCGGCCGATCCGAAGTCGACCGGCTCGGCGAGCCGCAGGAACCCGAGCGCCGCCTCGTGGACGGCGTCGGTGCGGCAGTGGGGGATCGCGAAGCCGCCGGGCATGCCGGTGGCGAAGGATTCCTCGCGCTTGAGCAGACCAGCTTCGAGTCCGTCGCGCTCGGCGCGGCCGGTGGCGGAGATGAGGTCTGCCATCAGACCGATCACGGCCTGCTTGTCACCCGGAGGGGCGACCTCCAGACGGACCAGTTCGGGGGTCATCAAAGGGCCGGGCATGGGTTCTCCTTCGAACGGGCTCACCCGCGACAGCGGGTGAGGGACTGCGGGATGAGAAGACGGGTCAGAGCCGGACGACGCGGTCCGCGGTGACGTGGACCTGGTCGGGGCGAGGGATGGTGGTGCCGGGCAGGCCGACGGCGGCCGTCCCGTAGGCGAGCGCGCGGGCCAGGCTCCGTGCGGGGTCCTCGCCGAGCTCGCGAGCGATGAGATAGCCGGCGGTCGCGGAGTCCCCGGCCCCGACGGTGGAGACCACCGGTCCGGACGGGGACGAGGAATACCAGGCCGAGCCCTCGGTGGCGAGCAGTCCGCCGGCCGCGCCGAGCGTCACCAGGACGGCTCCCACTCCGCGCTGGTGCAGGTCGAGGGCGGCGTCGCGCACGCCGTCGAGGTCGCCGTCCTCGGCCTGCTGCTCGAGCAGGTTCCCGTCGACGCCGAGGATCTGCCCCAGCTCCTCCGCATTGGGTTTGAGGAAGTCGGGAGCCACGGCGGGAAGCGCCGCTGCCAGGGCCGTGAGAGGCGCATCGGAGGTGTCCACGCCGACCCAGGCACCTTGGGAGCGGATCGCCGCGACCAGGCGCACGTATTCGTCGGCGGGCAGGCCGGGAGCGAGCGATCCGGAGAGCATCACGCTGTCACCAGGGCTCACGCACTCGCTGAGCAGGGCCTCGAGGGCGTTCACCTCGGCGGTGGTCAGCTGCGCCCCGGGCTCATTGAGCTTGGTGGTGATCTGCGGGGTCGAGAGCACCGTGAGGTTGGTGCGCACCGCTCCCGCGACCGGGCTGGTGCGATGGGGCAGGCCCTCGGCCTCCAGCAGCGAGAGCAGAGGGTCGCCCGACGCTGCGGGGAGCACCGCGGTGACGGCGAGCCCGGCTCGGTGCGCGCCGAGCGCGACATTGATGCCCTTGCCACCGGGCTGCGTGCTGTCGGCGCCGATCCGATGGACCCCTCCGGGGGTGAGTGGGCCGCCGAGATCGACCGTGCGATCCAGCGAGGGATTCGCGGTGAACGTGATGATCATGCGGGGATCACCTCGACCCCGGCCTCGGACAGCAGGTCCATGAGGTCCTGCGGCAGGTCCGCGTCGGTCACCAGCGCGTCGACGTCGGCGAGGGCGGCGAAGGTGACGAGGCGGCGGGCACCGACCTTCGAGGAGTCGGCGAGGATCACGCGCCGTGCCGCGGAATGGACCATCGCGCTCTTGACCGCGGCCTCGTCAGGGTCCGGCGTCGTGAACCCCTCCCCGTCCAGGCCGTTGCAGCCGAGGAAGACGACCTCGGGGTGCAGAGCTCGGATCGCATCGACGGTGGCGGAGCCGACGGCGGCCTCGGTCGTGGGCCGCACCCGACCGGGCAGCACGTGCACCTCGAGGTCGGTGTGGGCGAGTGCTCCCTGCACGATCGCCGGGGCGTTGGTGATCACGGGGCCGCGACGGCCGGCCAGGTGGGGGAGCAGCTCAGCGGTGGTGCTGCCGGCATCCAGCAGCACGGCGGCCCGGGCATCGGCGGGGAGCAGTGCTGCGGCAGCATGGGCGATGCGGCGCTTGACCTCGATGTTCGTGGTCCGACGGGACTCGAGATCCGGTTCGACCTCGGTGGTGCGCCGGGGCACGGCCCCGCCGTGCACGCGGACGAGGAGCCCCCGCTCGGAGAGCTGATCGAGATCCCGGCGCACGGTCTCGGTGGCGACCTCGAACTGCGTGGAGAGGTCGGTGACGGCGACACGGCCCGTGCGGTCCAGGATGTCGAGGATCTGTCGCTGGCGTTCGCGGGCGTACAAGGGGTCACCTGCCTCATCGAAGGGGAGCTCGCCCGGCCCGAACATGAACGGGAGGGAGCCGATGCCAGAACATTACGTCAAGAACCCACACAAAACAACACCCATCTCATGTGGGAATGGGTGGGTTAGTAGGGGGAGTGCAGAGTGCAGAGTGCCGAGCGCTCAGGGCCTCGGGGTCCTGTGAACCCGCCGACGGATTCGACGTCCCGGCCGACGGCCGAACCCTGAGGCTGGGACTGATGCACGATCAGGTGTCACATGATCTGTGGCGCCGTGCGGCGTTGCAGGGAAGGATGTGCGCCATGCCCGCTCCCTATCCCAAAGAGTTCCGTGAGGACGTCGTCCGCGTCGCGAGGAACCGTGAACCCGGCCAGAAGCTCTCCGTGATCGCGAAGGACTTCGGGATCTCCGAGTCCTGCCTGACGAACTGGATGCGCCAAGCGGACGTCGAGGACGGCAACCGGCCTGGGAAGACCCGTGAGGATTCCACCGAGCTGCGCGAGCTCCGACGCCGGAACCGGCTGCTGGAGCAGGAGAACGAGGTGCTCCGCCGTGCTGCTGCATACCTGTCCCAGGCGAATCTGCCGGGAAAATCCTCTACCCGCTCGTGAGCGAGCTCGCCGCCGACGGGATCCCCGTTGCGGTGTCCTTGCGGGTCCTGAAGCTCTCCCGTCAGCCCTACTACCGCTGGCGCAAACAGCAGGTCACCGAGGCCGAGCTGGTCGAGGCCTATCGAGCCAACGCGCTATTGGACGCTCACCGCGACGACCCGGAGTTCGGGTACCGATTCCTCGCCGGCGAAGCCGCTGAGGCTGGTGAGGTCATGTGCGAGCGAACCGCGTGGCGGATCTGCCACGACAACCAGTGGTGGTCCGTTTTCGGGAAGAAGCGCGCCAAGAACGGGAAACGTCCGGGACCGCCTGTCCACGATGACCTCGTCCAGAGGGACTTCACTGCCGATGACGTCAACGAGCTGTGGCTGACCGACATCACCGAGCACTGGACTGATGAGGGCAAGCTCTACCTCTGCGCGATCAAGGACGCCTTCTCCGGCCGGATCGTCGGCTACTCCATGAGTGACCGGATGAAGGCCCGCTTGGCGGTGAACGCCCTGGCCAACGCGGCAACCCGGCGCGGCGACGTTGCTGGCTGCATTGTTCACTCAGACCGCGGGTCGCAGTTTCGATCCCGGAAGTTCGTCCACGCCCTGAACCAGCATCACCTCATCGGATCCATGGGCCAAGTCGGTGCTGCCGGTGATAACGCGGCGATGGAATCCTTCTTCGCGCTACTCCAGAAGAACGTCCTGGACCGGCGCCGTTGGCGCACCCGTGAGGAACTCCGGATCGCGATCATTACCTGGATCGAACGGACCTACCACCGCCGCCGGCGTCAGGCCCGCCTGGGCCGATTGACCCCCATCGAATACGAGACCATCATGAACCCGACCGTCACCCTGGCGGCCTAAACCAAGCTGACACCTGATCGTGCATCAGTCCCGTGGCCCGGGGCCCTGTGTGCCTGTGTGCCTGTGTGCCTGCGTGCCTGTGACAAGGAACCGGCGGACCGGTCCCACGATCCACCCGATCAGCGACGGCCGATATCATCGGAGATCTCTGCGTCGATCGCACCCCGAGGAGAAGAGATCTGATGTCCCAGGCCTACCACGCCGACTCGTCCGAGCTGTCGACCAAGGAGGTCCTCAGCTGGGAGCTGTTCGGCACCGCCTCGAGGGAGCTCGCGCAGACCATCGCCGATTCGGCGTTCGACCCGGAGATCATCATCGCCGTGGCGCGTGGCGGTCTGCTGCCGGCCGGATCCCTCTCTTACGCACTGGGCCTGAAGCTCTCCGACGCGATCAACGTCGAGTTCTACACCGACGTGCACGAGACGCTGCCGGATCCGGTCCTGCTCGCCCCGATGCTCGACACCGAATCGATCAAGGGCAAGCGCCTCCTCGTCGTCGACGACGTCGCCGATTCCGGTCGCACGCTGGCCCTGGTGCTCGATCTGCTGCGCGAGCAGGGCGCAGACGCCCGCAGCGCCGTGCTGTACGCGAAGTCCGCCTCCGTCGTCTCCCCGGACTTCGTGTGGCGCCGCACCGACGAGTGGATCGTCTTCCCGTGGTCGGCCGAGTCGCCCGTGGTCCCGAACCCGGGCGTGGTCCCCGGGAACGCCTGACCGTCGGGCGCTGATCCGCGTCCGAGCCGGCGCGGACCGGCTCAGCCGCGGACCTGCACTGCCTCCGACGGGTCGCTCTGCCGCCAGGTGCGGTCGTAGGCGGTGACGACGTAGTACCCGCTGCCGTCGGCGCCCTCGTGCACCAGAGCCTGGGAGGTGCGGCCGGCGCGCACCGTCGCCACCAGGTTGCGCCCGTCGGCGAGCTCGTCGGCCCCGGCCGTGGCCGACGGCAGACGCCAGAGCGCATAGCTGGTCGCAGCGCGACCGCGCCAGCGCACCTCCACGCCGTCCTCGACGTTCCGCGCGGCCAGGACCGTCGGCGCCTCAGGAGCCTCGCCGGGGATCCCCTCGATCACGGGGACGATCGCCGGATGCGTGTAGTGGCGCTCGACGAGGTCGTCGACCGCCCCGACGGCGTCATCGCGCAGGCTCGCGGCGCTGAAGTAGACGTTGCCGTCGATCGGTGCGAGGGTCTGCGTGAGGTCGAGGTGATCGCCGAGCTCGGTGGCCTCCGGGAAGGTGCCGTCGATCGCCTTGTAGGCGGCCTCGCCGATGTAAAGGGCCACGCCCGTGCCCTCGACCTTGTCGGCCCACCAGCGCGCCAGGGTCTCGTAGTCGGCCGCGGGATGCCCGATCTCCCAATAGATCTGCGGGTTGATGTAGTCCACCCACCCCTCGCGCACCCAGCGCAGGGAGTCCGCGGAGATGATCTCGTAGCTCTCCGAGCCCGAGGTGTCCGAGCCCTCCGGGTCGCTCGTGGCGTTGCGCCAGATGCCGAACGGACTGATCCCGAACCGCACCCAGGGCTTCTCGGCCCGGATGCGCTCGTGCATCTCGCTGACCAGCAGATCGATGTTCCCCCGCCGCCAGTCCTCGATCGATTCGGTCCCGTCCGAATGCGCGGCGAAGGTGTCCTCGTCGGGGATGGTCTGCCCTTCGACGGGGTACGGGTAGAAGTAGTCGTCGAAGTGGGCGCCGTCCACGTCGTACCGGGAGACGGCGTCCATCATCGCGTCCTGCACGAAGGCGCGGACCTCGGGCAGGCCGGGGTCGTAGTAGAGCTTGCCGCCGAACGGCCAGACCCAGTCGGGGTGCACTCGCGCCGGATGGTCCTCGACCAGGTCCGGCTCCTCGGTCATCGCGACCCGGTAGGGGTTGAACCACGCGTGGTATTCGAGGTTGCGCTCATGGGCCGCTTCGATCTGGAAGGCCAGCGGGTCGTAGCCGGGGTCCTCACCCTGGGTGCCCGTGAGGTACGTCGACCACGGCTCGAACGAGGAGGGCCAGAATGCGTCGGCCGTGGGGCGCACCTGCGCGATCACCGCATTCAGCCCGAGCTCCTCGGCGAGGTCGAGCCAGGTCAGGTACTCCTCCTTCTGCTGCGCGACGCTGAGGCCGGGCGCGGAGGGCCAGTCGATGTTCTCGACGGAGGAGAGCCACATGGCACGGAACTGCCGGGCGGGCGGAGGAACAGGATCATCCGCCGCGGCATCGCCGGCCGACGGAGCAGCTGGGTGTGCGAGAGCGGGGACGGAGCCCGCGCTGGCCGTGAAGGCAGTGGCCCCGGCGCCCGTGCTCAGGCGCAGGAAGGTGCGGCGATCAAGAGGAAGCACGGCGGCGCGATCTCCTTCGGCGGTGACAGAGGTCACTCACCGTGGCACAGGTCTGCGCCTCGGGCAAGGCGGCTGCGCTGCGCCGGCCCTACTCCGTCGGCGCGGTCCCCTTGCCTGCCGTCGTGCTCGGAGAAGCCGTCCCGTCGGGCGTGCCGGTTCCCTCCGCCGCGCGCGTCGGTGATTCGTCCGCGCTGCGTCCACCGTGGTTCTCGCCGGCGTCCCCGTCCTGCGAGTTCTTCAGCGTCCGATCGTCCTTCTCGCCGTGGTGCCCGATGGGCAGCAGGTGCAGGATCGCGACGACGACCCCGCCGATGAGCAGACCGAGCACGAAGGAGAAGGCCGTGTTGAGCAGCCAGCCCAGCACGGCGCCCACACCGGCCACGCCGCTGACGGACTCCTCGAGATGGTGGACGAACCCGTAGGGCTGGGCGAGCCCCAGGTCGTGGGTGCCGACGAGCAGAATGTGGCCGCCCACCCAGAGCATGGCGACCATGCCCACGTAGCTGATCACGGTCATGACCGTGGGCATCGCCCGGACCAGGCCGTTGCCGAAGCGCTGCTTGAGATCCGATTCGGCGTCCGACGCCATCGCCAGGCCCACGTCGTCCATCTTCACCAGGACCCCGACCGCGCCGTACACCAGAGCGGTGATGCCGATCGCGACGACGATGAGCACGGCGGCCTGCTCCCACACCGAGGTGGGGGCGAAGGAGTTCATGGAGATGACCATGATCTCCGCCGAGAGGATCAGATCGGTGCGCACGGCGCTGGAGACGATCCTGCCCTCCGCATCGGCACCCTGCGAGGTCGCCGGCTCCTTCTTCGGTGCGCCGCGCACCAGCTCCCAGACCTTCTCAGCGCCCTCGAAACTGAGGTAGAGGCCACCCAGCATGAGGATCGGCGTCAGCGCCCAGGGCGCGAAGGCGCTCAGCAGCAGCAGGACAGGCAGGATGATCAGCAGCTTGTTGCGCAGGGAACCCTTGGTGATCCGCCAGATGATCGGCAGCTCCCGCGCGGGCTTGATGCCTCGCACGTACTGGGGAGTCACCGCGGCGTCATCGATCACCACGCCCACCGCCTTGGCACTCGCCTTCGCGGAAGCGGCGGCGACGTCGTCGGCGCTGGCGGCGGCCAGGCGAGCGAGTGCAGCGACGTCGTCGAGCAGTGCGGCGAGTCCACCGGCCATCAGAGGGTCCTTCCCCAGGGATCGGCCACCCCGCGGCGGCCGAGCACAGGATATAGGGCGCCTCCCGCCTGACTTGCCGCCTGACTTGCCGCCTGACTTCCCGCCTCACTTCCCGCCTGACTTCCCGCTTCATACCCGGCCATCGCGACCGCGCGCGACCCGGACGGCATTCCACCAGCAGTGAACCTGATGGTCCGGCCCTCGACGGCATCGCATGCCGGTGCAAAGGTGGGGGTATGGATATTGCACTCATCGGAGGACACGGCAAGGTCGCACTGCTCGCGGAGCCGCTGCTCGTGGACGCGGGTCACACCGTCCACGCAGTGATCCGCAACCCCGAGCAGACGGCAGAGATCGAGGCCACCGGCGCGAAGGCCGTCGTGGCGGATATCGAATCGCTCGACGACGCGGGCTGGGACGAGCTGCTGCGCGGCAAGGACGCAGTGGTCTGGGCCGCCGGCGCCGGCGGCGGGAACCCGCAGCGCACCTGGGCCGTGGACCGGGACGCGGCGATCGCGTCGATGGACTCGGCTCAGCGCGTGGGGGCCACCCGGTACCTGATGATCAGCTACTTCGGGGCGAGCCTCGAGCACGGCGTTCCGGAGGACGAGCCGTTCTTCGCCTACGCCGAGGCGAAGGCACAGGCTGACGACCACCTCAAGGGCACCGGTCTCGAATGGACGATCCTCGGGCCGTCGGGGCTCACCCTCGAGGAGCCGACCGGACGGATCGACGCGACCGCGACCGAGAGCAGCACCGTCTCCCGCGGGAACGTCGCCCGGACGATCCTCGCCGCGCTCGAGCGTCCGGCGACCGTCGGGAAGTTCCTCACCTACAACGACGGTGAGCAGGAGATCGGCGAGGCGTTCGACGCCGCCGTCTGATCTCCAGCACCTGAACACCAGCAGGTGAGGATCGGGCCGGCGTCGATCGGGTCGGACCGCGGGCGGTCCCGACCGAAGTCGGCTGCGGCCTCGGCTCCGGCCGACGGCCGCAGACCCGCCTGACCGCGGATGGCTCCGGCAGCGCACAGCGCGCCCGGGGCCATCCGCCGTGCGCAGGCGCCACGCCGTGCGCACGCGCCATGCCGCGTGCAGGCGCCCCGCCGCAGCCCGCGCCGTGACTGAGCGCGCGGCCCGTCCGAGCAGGAAGCTCCCGCGCCCTCGCGAGGCTCGGGGACTCGCCTGTTCAGCCATGAGCCCGTACGAGCAAGTCGTCGCCCGTGCCGGGCCGAGATCGAGGAGGAGCAGCAGTGGACAGCGCACGCCGATGGAGTGGGGTCGTCGCCCTCGCCCTGGGGATCTTCGTGCTCATCACGATCGAGGAGCTGCCGATCGGGGTGCTCAGCGTGATGGCGCCGGAGCTCGGGATCAGCGAGGGGCTCGCGGGACTCTCGGTCACCGTGCCCGGCGTGCTGGCCGGTGTCGTGGCTGTGCTCACCCCGGTGATCGTGCGGGGGATGGACCGCCGCCTCGTGCTCGTGCTGGCCCTGTCCTCGGTGGTGATCTCCTGCGCGCTGAGCGTGGTCGCCCCGAACTTCGCGGTGCTGCTGCTGGCCCGACTCTTCGCCGGGGTCTCCATCGGCCTGTACTGGGCGGTGCTCGCGATCGTCGCGCTCGGCCAGGTCGAGGCGAAGCACAGTGCGCGGGCCCTGACCGTCGCCTTCAGCGGCGCCGGCGCTGCCCTGGTGCTCGGCGTGCCGATGGCCGCATGGATCGGGTCGCACGTGGGATGGCGGGCGGCCTTCGCCGTGGTGGGCCTGATCGCCGTGCTCGTCGCCGTGCTGATCCTGCTGCTCGTGAAGCCGGTGCGCTCGCCGGTGAAGGTGACCCCGGCGATGATGCTCGCCGCCAGTCGTGCGCGCGGCGTGCGCTATGCGATCGTGCTGACCTCGCTGGTGGTGGTCGCCCAGTTCATCACCTACGCCTATGTCAGCCCGATCCTGGTCGCGCGGGCCCAGGTGCCGGTCACCGACATCGGTGTGATGCTGCTGGCCTTCGGCATCGCCGGGCTGATCGGCAACTTCGCCGTCGCTCCGCTGCTGACCCGCAGCGCGCCCTGGGGCGTGCTGGTGGTCTCCTCCGGCGTGGGGATCTCCCTGCTCCTCGTGCTGCTGCTGATGCACACCCCGGCCTCGGCGCTCGCGATCATGCCGCTGTGGGGTCTGTTCGTCGGAGCGATCTCGGTGGCGATCCAGGCCTTCGTGGGCTCCCAGGCCGCCGAGGTCATCGAGGAGGGCACCGCGCTGAACAGCGCCGTGTTCAACGTGGCGATCGCCGTGGGCGCCCTGGTGGGCGGGCTGATCATCGACCGCGCTGGGCAGACCTCGCTGATCGTCACCTCGACGGTGATGGTGCTCGCCGGAGCGGCTGTCGCCGCGAACTACCTGCGCGGCGGCGTCGCCGGGCTCAGACACTCCGAGTCCGCCTGAGCGCGCGGGCAGCGATCAGCCGGTGACGCGGAAGCTCGCCGCGCCTTTCGGGGCCTGCGGGCGCACCTCGGTCCCGCTCACCTGTGCCCCGGGCGGGCCCTCCCGCAGCCAGTCGAGCATCGACCCGACCGCGTCGGACGACCCTTCGACATCCGCCTCGACGGAGCCGTCCCACAGGTTCCTCACGGTCCCGACCACGCCCAGACGCTCCGCCTCGGACGCGGCCGCCATGCGGAAGCCGACGCCCTGAACGCGTCCCTGCACCCGCACGAGACGACGTAGGACGCCGTGGTCCGCCGAGTCGCCGGCGGTCGGAGCAGGTCCTGTCATCAGTTGTCGCCTCCGGTGTCCTGGGCCTGCGCCGGGGCGCCGCCGGCTGCGTGGTCGGCGGTGTCGTCCCACTGCCACTGGGCGATGTGCGCCGGGTCCTCGCCGTGCTCGTAGGCGTGGGCGCGGGCTCGGAGTCTGGCATCGACCATCTGCTGCCGAAGACCCGCATACCGTGTGGCCAGGCCCTCGACCCGGTCGATCACATCCATCACGAGGTGGTAGCGGTCGGAATCGTTGAGCATGAGCATGTCGAAGGGCGTGGTGGTGGTGCCCTCCTCCTTGTAGCCCCGCACGTGGATCCGGGAATGCCGATCGTGACGGTAGGCCAGGCGATGGATCAGCCACGGATAGCCGTGATAGGCGAAGATCACCGGGAGGTCCTCGCCGAAGACCCCGTCGAAGTCCTGGGGCGAGAGGCCATGGGGATGCTCGGTGTCCTCCTGCAGACGCATCAGGTCCACCACGTTCACCACCCGCACCTTCAAGGAGGGGATCTCCTCGCGCAGGATCTTCGCGGCCGCGAGCGTCTCGATGGTGGGGATGTCCCCGGCGCAGGCGAGGACCACATCCGGTTCCTCGCCGTCCACCTCGGTGCCGGCCCACTCCCAGATGCCGAGCCCGCGGGCGCAGTGCACGGCGGCCTCGTCCAGGCTCAGCCAGTTCGGGTTCGGCTGCTTCCCGGCCACGACCACGTTGACGTACTGGCGAGAGCGCAGGCAGTGATCGTAGGTGGACAGCAGGGTGTTCGCGTCCGGCGGGAGGTAGACCCTCACGATCTCGGCCTTCTTGTTGACCATGTGATCGATGAACCCGGGATCCTGATGGCTGAAGCCGTTGTGGTCCTGCCGCCACACGTGCGAGCTCAGCAGGTAGTTCAGCGAAGCCAGCGGCCGGCGCCACTCCAGCTCGTTGGTGACCTTCAACCATTTCGCGTGCTGGTTGACCATCGAATCGACGATGTGGATGAAGGCCTCGTAGGAGGAGAAGAGCCCGTGCCGGCCCGTGAGCAGGTACCCCTCGAGCCAGCCCTGGCACTGGTGCTCCGAGAGCACCTCCATCACGCGGCCGGAGCGTGCCAGGTGCTCGTCGCGGTCGTGCGGCTCGAAGTCAGCGTTCCACTGCTTGTCGGTCGCCTCGTACACGGACTGCAGGCGGTTGGACGCGGTCTCGTCGGGACCGAAGATCCGGAAGTTGTCCGGGTTGTCCCGGACGACGTCCCGCAGCCACCCGCCCAGCACCTTCGTCGCCTCGGAGACCGAGGCGCCGGGTCGATCGACCTCGACGGCATGGTCGCGGATATCGGGCAGACGCAGCGGGATCAGCACGGAGCCGCCGTTGGTGGCGGGGTTCGCCGACATCCGCTGCGCCGACGCCGGAGCAGTGCTCGCGATCTCCTCGAGCAGGCGGCCGTCCTCGTCGAACAGCTCCTCGGGACGGTAGGAGCGCAACCACGCATCGAGGTCGGCGAGGTGCTCCTCGGTGTCGCGGGCGCTGGCGAGCGGCACCTGATGGGAGCGCCAGGAGCCCTCGGTGACCTGACCGTCGATCGTCTTCGGGCCGGTCCAGCCCTTCGGCGTGCGGAAGACGATCATCGGCCAGGCGGGCCGTTCGGTCTCGCGGCCGTGCGCGGCGTCCTCCTGCGCCCGCTGCTTGATCTCGGCGATCTGGTCCAGCGCCTCGTCGAGGACGGCGGCGAAGCGCTCGTGCGCCGCCATCGGGTCCTCGTCCTCGAACCCGCCGGTGAAGAACAGCGGGGTGTGCCCGTAGCCGCGCAGCAGCGCTTCGAGCTCCTCGTCGCCGAGACGGGCCAGCACGGTGGGATTGGCGATCTTGTAGCCGTTCAGGTGCAGGATCGGCAGCACCACGCCGTCCTGCTGGGGGTTGGTGAACTTGTTCGAGTGCCACGACGTGGCCAACGGACCGGTTTCCGCCTCGCCATCACCCACCACGGTGAAGGCGATCTGGTCGGGCCTGTCGAACATCGCGCCGTAGGCATGGGAGAGCGAGTATCCGAGCTCGCCGCCCTCGTGGATCGACCCGGGGGTCTCCGGCGCCACGTGCGAGGGGATGCCGCCGGGGAAGGAGAACTGCGTGAACAGGCGGTTCAGCCCCTCCTCGTCCTGGCTCACGGCGGGGTAGACCTCGCTGTAGGTGCCTTCGAGGTAGGTGGCGGCCACCAGTCCGGGCCCGCCGTGCCCGGGGCCGGTGATGTACATGGCGTTCAGGCCGCGCTGCCGGATCGCCCGGTTGGCGTGGGCGTACAGGAACGTGAGCCCCGGCGTGGTGCCCCAGTGCCCGAGCAGACGGGGCTTGACATGCTCGCGCTGCAGCGGCTTGCGCAGCAGAGGGTTGTCCTTGAGATAGATCTGCCCGACCGACAGGTAGTTCGCGGCCCGCCACCAGGCATGGATCCGCGACAGCTCGTCGCCCGAGGGCGGATCGGCGGGGGAGTTCGGCCAGCTCGTGGTGGTGGTCATGGCGCCTTCCTGCTGCGATGGACATCAGGGTCCCCCGGAGGGTTCTCCCCACCGTAGGGGGAGCCGGGGGAGAGCGGAAGGGCCGACGGTCCTGCTCGGCCGCGCGACCGAGGGACGCCGGGGCGCGAAGCCACCGCGGGAAGCCAGGACACGGAGCAGCCGCGCGACGCCACGGCGCGGAGCACGCCACAGCGCGGAGCAGCCGCGGGAGGCCAGGCCGCGGAGCGCGCCAGTGGCGGAGCACGGGTGCCGACGTTCGGGGAGCGCCGGGTGAGAGCTGCATGAGGCCTCGATGAGAGTGTTCTCAGAGTGCTCGACCGTTGTTCAGCAGCGCCATAGCCTGGGCATATCGACCGCACATCGGGGCAGACGCCCCTCGAGGAGGAGACTCGCCATGACCCGCACGATGCGCCTCGGCACCACCACCCGCACCACGACTCGCGCCGCCGCCCTGGGTGCGCTCGTGATCGCCCTGGCCGCCGGATGCAGCGGCGCCGACGATGCCGGTTCGCCCGCGGACGGCGACTCCGACACCTCGACGAGCGAGGACAGCGGCGCGAGCGACACCGGGGGCGCGGCGGCCGACGACGGCTCTGCCTCCGATGGTGGTTCTGCGTCCGACGGAGATTCTGCGTCCGACGCGGGCTCTGTGACCGACGGCAGCGCCTCGGACGCCGGCGGGTCCGGTGACGCAGGTGGAGAGGCCGGCACATCGGACCCGGCGGGCGCCCCGCTGCCCGAGGACGCCGACCTCGCGACCGAGCAGCTCGCGATCTCTGCTGAGGACGCGGTGTCCATCGCCGTCGAGACCGCCGGCGGAGGCGAGACGGAATCCGTCTCGATCGACCACGACGACGACCACGGCTGGACCTGGGAGATCGAGGTGCGGACGGATGGCCAGGAGCACGACCTCGACATCGACGCCACCACCGGCGAGGTCCTCGAGCACGACCAGGAGCGGGACCGCGTGGAGGACCCGGCCGTCGACGTCACCTCCCCGATGACCCCGCAGCAGGCGATCGAGATCGCCCTGCAGGAGCGCGAGGGTCGGGTCTCCGGCTGGGAGCTGGATGCGGATGACGGCGCCATCCGCTACCAGATCGAGCTCGAGACCTCCGGGGACGACGACGTGGAGATCGACGTGGACGTCGAGACCGGTGACGTGCGCATCGACGACTGAGCGGGAGCGCCCGGCCCGCACTCTCGGGAGCGCCCGGCCCGCACTCTCCGGTCCGGGCGGGCGCTCGAGTCGGATGCCCGAGGGCGCGATCTCTGGACGCGCCCACCGGGACGCTCATCGAGCGCTCAGCGCGCGGCGATCACGGGCTCCCCGGACTCGTCGCGGTGCATGACCTGGCGTCCCTGCTGCCATACCCGCAGGGTGCGATGGCGGGTGTCCAGCGGGTCGCCCTCCCACAGCACGAGGTCCGCGTCCTTGCCCACCTCGATCGAGCCGAGACGCTCCTCGACGCCGAGCACCTCGGCGGGATTGAGCGTGATCGCGCGCAGCGCATCGTCCGGGGCCATCCCGTGCTTGACCGCGAGCGCCGCCTGGTGGACGAGGAAGTCGATCGGCACCACCGGATGGTCCGTGATGATCGAGACCTTCACCCCGGCCGCGGTGAGGATCCCGGGAGCCTTCGGCGTGCGGTGTCGCACCTCGACCTTCGAGCGGGAGACGATCAGCGGCCCGTACAGCACCGGCACCCCGGCGGCGGCGACCTTGTCGGCGATCTGGTACGCCTCCGTGCCGTGGTCGAGCACCAGCTCGAAGCCGAACTCCTCGGCGATCCGCAGCGCGGTGGCGATGTCGTCGGCCCGATGCGAGTGCTGGCGCCATGGGATCTCGCGGCGCAGCACGCGAGCGAGCGCCTCGCTCATCAGATCGGGGTCGCGATCGGACTCGTCCTTCGCCATCCACGCCTGGGCCTTCGCGAACGCCTGCCGGATGGTGAGCGCCACCCCGAGACGGGTCGACGGGGTCTGCTGGCGATCGCCGTAGATGCGCTTGGGATTCTCGCCCAGTGCCGCCTTCAGCCCGGAGGGGCTGCGCAGCACCATGTCGTCCACGACGCGGCCGTGGGTGCGGATCGCGACGGCGAGCCCACCGATGGGGTTCCCGGAGCCGGGGTTGACGTTCACGGCGGTGACGCCGCCGATGATCGCGTCGTCGAAACCGACCTCCACGGGGTTGATCGCGTCGATCGCCCGGGCCGCGGCCATCACCGGATCGGTCATCTCGTTGGTGTCCTGCCCGGCCCAGCCCTCGCCCTCCTCGTCCACGCCGAGGTGCACGTGGGCGTCGAGGAAGCCGGGCAGCAGCCAGCCGCCGTCGGCATCGATGACCAGAGCGTCCTCGGGGACCGGGACATCCGGTCCGGCGGCCGTGATGCGGCCGTCCTCGATCAGGACGGTGCCATCGAAGGCGGGGGAGGCGACGGGATGGACGTGGGCATCGATGAGGGCGGTGATCGTCATGCCTCGACACTCCGCCGACCGATCGGTGGAGTCAAGTGCACGCGGAACCCGGTGTGAGCGCCCCGCCCGCGTTAGCCTGCACCTCATGTCGAAGAAGACCGCTCCCGCAGACCAGAAGCCCCGAGGCTTCCCCATCGCGTCGGACTGGACGGGGGACGTCACCGAGCTCGATCCGCACGCCACCCCGGGCTTCACGGCGAAGAAGGCCCAGGGCAAGAAAGTGCTTGCCGCACGGAACGAGCTCCTCTCCGAGCTCCAGGAGCGGCTGTACGCCCAGCACCACGGCCAGGACGGCGGGCGCTCCGTGCTGCTGATCGTGCAGGGCATGGACACCTCCGGCAAGGGCGGCATCATGCGTCACGTGGTGGGTGCCGTGGACCCCCAGGGCGTCGACATCACGGCGTTCAAGGCCCCCACTCGCGCCGAGAAGCGCCATGACTTCCTGTGGCGGATCCGCAGGCATGCGCCGGCGTCCGGGATGATCGGCGTGTTCGACCGCTCCCAGTACGAGGACGTGCTG
Organism: Brachybacterium sp. JB7; assembly: GCF_003335205.1. Lineage (NCBI taxonomy): Bacteria > Bacillati > Actinomycetota > Actinomycetes > Micrococcales > Dermabacteraceae > Brachybacterium > Brachybacterium sp. JB7. The sequence continues at coordinate 151,212 of NZ_QPGN01000005.1, forward strand.
ATCCACCGGGTCCGGGGCTGGGCCGACGCGCAGGAGATCCGCCGCCGGTACACCGCGATCAACGCCTTCGAGCGTGAGCTCACCGAGGCCGGGACCGTGGTCGTGAAGGTCATGCTCCACCTCTCCCGCGCAGAGCAGGGGGAGCGGCTCAGGGAGCGTCTGGAGCGTCCGGACAAGCAGTGGAAGTTCGCTCCCGGCGACGTGGACGAGCGCGCGCGATGGGAGGAGTACATGGAGGCGTACACGAGGGCGCTGCGTGCCACCTCGACCGTGGGGAGCCCATGGACGGTGGTCCCGGCCGATCGGAAGTGGTACGCCCGGCTCACGGTGCAGCAGCTGCTGCTGGATGCGCTGCGCGGGATCGACCCGCAGTGGCCACCAGCCGATTTTGACGTGACCGAGCAGATCGAACGCCTCGCGGAGACCACCCGCTGACGCTCTCCGGAGGTCTCTGCGGTGACCGCAGCGATGGCCTGGCGATGCCTCCGGCGTGCACCTCCCCGGGAGACGTCGGTTCGCGGTCCCACCAGGCAGCATGGTCCATGCTCCAGGGGGCGGCTTGTGCCGCTGGGGTCTGCGGATGATGATGGGGGCATGGCTTCCATTACTTTCCACAACGATCCCGTCTCCACTGTCGGCGAGCTGCCGGCCAAGGGCTCGGCGCTGCCGACCTTCGAACTGGTCGGCCAGGACCTCGCCCCCGTCGCTAGCTCCGACCTCGCCGGCAAGCGCGTGGTGCTGAACATCTTCCCCTCGCTCGACACCGGCACCTGCGCCATGAGCGTACGGAAGTTCAACGAGCTGGCCGCAGGGTTCGAGAACACTGTCGTCGTCTGCGTCTCCAAGGACCTCCCGTTCGCCCAGGCCCGCTTCTGCGGTGCCGAAGGCATCGAGAACGTCGTCACGGGCTCCGCCTTCCGCTCCTCCTTCGGCGAGGACTTCGGCGTCACCATGGCTGACGGCCCGCTGGCCGGACTGCTCTCCCGCGCGGTCGTCGTCACCGACGCCGAGGGCACGATCGTCTACACCGAGCAGGTGGGCGAGGTCAGCGAGGAGCCCGATTACGAGGGCGCGAAGGCTGCGTTGGCCTGATCCGCACACGGTGATCGTGAGCACGGGAGGAGAACGAGCAGCTGGGCCCGGCAGTGCCAGGACGCTGCACCACCCGTGATCCAGGGCCCGGCCCGCGCTGCACAGCGCGCGCCGGGCCCTCTCTCATCCGCACAGGAGAAGACAGGAGAGTGGGCATGAGCACGATGAAGGTCTCGGTGGAGCGGGTGCAGGACGTGCTGGACGACGAGGGCTCGGCGACGGGCGAGTTCCGGGTGCTGGTGGACCGCCTCTGGCCCCGAGGCATCAAGAAGGAGCGTCTGGACCATGACGCCTGGAACAAGGACGTCGCCCCCAGCTCGGATCTGCGCAAGGCCTTCCACAGCGGAGAGCTGGGCTTCTCGACGTTCTCCGAGCACTACAAGCGTGAGCTCCAGGACAGCGATGCGCCCGAGGACCTGCTCAACCAGGCCCGCAGCCGGCATGCCCGGAACATCGTGCTGCTCTTCGCGGCGAAGGACACCGAGCACAACCACGCCCAGGTGCTGCAGGAGGTGCTGCAGGACCTCGCCGACTGAGCGGGAACCGGCCGGGACCGTCGGCCCGGGACCAAGGTCACCGGGCCGACGATGAGGCGCTTCTAGCGTGGGGGAGCAGGTGGCCGAGCGATCGGCGACCTGGCTCCACCCCGCGATCACGAAGGACTTCCCCATGTCCGTGGCCCTCACCGCCGCCCGTCGTCCCCAGCTCGACCTCGAGGGTGCGCTCACCCTCGCCCAAGAGACCGTCATCCGTGACACCCTTCCCCTGGTCGGTGCGGAGGCCGGGATCCCGGAGGAGCGGGTGCACGTGGAGCTGTTCGCGCCGAACGACTGGCTGCTGCCGGGCCGCTGATCCGGCATAGGGGGCGCGACCGGGCCGTGGACCTCCCACCGCGGGGCCGATCAGATCAGTAGGGTCGTCCGTCGTGGAACCCCTCAGTATCGTCGTCCTGCTCGTCATGGGCACCATCGCCGGCGCCATCAACGCCGCCGTCGGCTCCGGCTCGCTGCTCACGCTCCCGGTGCTCATGGCCATCGGCATCCCCCCGGGCGTCGCGGTGCGGACGAACACCGTGGGCATGTTCTTCTCGACGCTGGGCTCGTGCGTCGGATACCGCCGCGAGATCGTGGCCGAGAAGCAGCACATGCCCCGGCTCCTGGCCACGGCGACGGTCGGCGCCACGGTCGGCGCGATCCTGCTGCTCGTCTCCCCGGCCTCGGCCCTCGACGTCGTCGTGCCGGTCCTGATCGTCCTCGCCCTGCTGCTGGTCGTCTTCCAGAAGCGGATCACCCGCGCACTGCGAACCCGGAAGGGCCGCGGCGGCGCCCCCTCCGCGGACGATGCGCCGAGCGGTGCGGCACCGACCGAGAGCGCGGGCAAGCCGGAGAGCGCGGAGAATGCGGTGAGCGCGACGGGAGCGATCGACGCGTCGTCGGAACGCAGCCCGCTGCAGTCCAAGGGGCTCCTCGGCTCCCTCGGTGCCGCGTCGGTGTACGGCGGCTATTTCACCGCCGCGCAGGGTGTGCTGTACCTGGGGATCCTCGGCGTCTTCACCGGGCGCACCATGGGATCGGTCAACGGGATCAAGAACCTCATGAGCCTGGGCGTGAACCTGGCCGCCGCGGTCGTATACGTCGTCGCGTTCTTCCTGATCGACGCGGAGATCGTCTGGATCGGCAGCGCGGTGATCGCCGCAGGATCACTGCTGGGAGGCTTCTTCGGAGCGCACCTGGCCAAGCGGATGCCGGAATGGATGCTCCGCGGTGTCATCGTCGTCGTCGCGCTGGCGGCCCTGATCCGACAGTTCGTCTGAGGAGTCGACCTCTGTCCGGGCTCCGGGCCTTCTCGGATCCGGTGCGGTCACCTCAGACCCTCCGGCCGACGTGCCATGGGGAACGCGCTGGTCGCGTGCGGGCGAGCATCCGCCCCCAGCACGGATGCCGCCCAGCACGGATCTCACAGCACTGATGTCACAGCTCGGTGGTGCCGCTCGTGCCCTCCGGCTTCTTCCCGGTGACCTTCGCCGTGACCATCGCGGCGAGCACCGCAGGTGCTCCGCCCGGCTTCCCCCAGAACTGGGCGGAGTCACCGTGGATCCGGATCAGACCCAGCCGGGGGTCGTCCACACCGTCGAAGAAGGCATCGACGGCGCCGTCCCACAGCGCCTCCGTCTTCGCGCGGTCGGTGACGAACTCGACCGTTCCGGAGAGCGAGAGCCACGATCCTGGCTTGGAGAAGGCGACGTTCACGGCGGGGTTCGCCCGCAAGGCGTCGGCATGGTCGCTCTCGAGGTCGACGAACAGCCACACGTCAGCGTCGTCGGAGACCTCCTGGACCGTCATCGGGTGGGCGACGAGCTTGCCGTCGGCCGTATTCGTGGTGAGCATGACGATGCGCTCGGAGCGCATCACCGCTACGACATCGGACTGCGAGACCGTCTCGTGGGTGGACATGGTGTACCCCTCCTGGCTGTGTTCGCGTGCTGTGAATGCGTGCTGCAAATGGATGCTCTCTCGACCGTAGACCCGACGGTGCGGCCCCGTCACTCGTCCCTACCGGCCGGGAGACCGTGCCGGTTCCGGCTCGGCGCGATGTCGATCCGGCGGGCCCGGAGGCGGTGTGGATGCAGAGCGAGGGACGCACCGCAGACGCGGCGCGCCCCTCGCTCGCTGCTCGTCCGTCGCGGCCGACGGGCCTGGCGAGATCAGCTCTCGCGGAAGGTTCCTTCCTCGCCTTCGACGTCGAGCTCCTCATGGGCGGTCTGGGTGGTTACCTCCTCGGTGTCCGTCACGGAGCGCTTGCCCACGTTGACCTGCTCGGTGGCGACGGTCTCGGTCTCGACCACGGGGCGTTCCTCGTGGAGTGTCACCTCGACATCGTCCTCGGAGATCCGGCCGCCGGTCTCGCCGCTCGCGGGCACGCGCTCGACGACGACCTCTTCGCGCTCGACGGGCACCTGCACGGTCTCCGTGTCGGTGACGACGTGCTTGCGCAGCCGCACCTTGCCGGTCTCGACCCGCTCAGTGCCGACGTTGGCACGCTCCTCATGCAGCGTGATCGACTCGCCGCCCTCACCGGCACCAGCACCGTCGTGGCGCTGCTGACCGGCGTCGCCGGCCCGATCCCGTGCGGTCTCCTGACCGGGACGAGGAGCACCTGCCCCGGCAGCGCCCTCGGAAGCACCGGTGCGCTCGTGCTGCCCGGTTCTCGTGCCCGCCCCTGCTCCGAGATCTGCGCCCGCGCCCGCGCCTGCCGCCCCGGCGGCTCCGGTCGTGCCGGTGCCCGGACCGGTCTGGCCCGGCGATGCCGGACCGTTCGCGCCGTCTCCGGCACCTCGGCCCTGCTCCGCGGTGCGGCCCTCCCCGTCGGCGGCGGCGCGGTCGTCCGTGACGCCGTAGTAACGGTAGAGCTCATCCTCCTCCTCGACGGAGATCGCGCCGTCGGGATCGATCTGCGGAGCATCCTTCACGAAGGACTTCTCGTAGGGGACGCGAATCCTGCCGTCGGCGTATTCGGCCTCCGTCAGGGGGATGAAGGACTCCTTCGTCCCGAAGAAACCGGTATTGACCGTGACCCACGTCGGCTCCTGGGTGCCGTCATACAGGTAGACCTGGCCGACCTTCCCGATCTTGTCGCCGCTCGAGTCGACGACCTCTGCGGACTGCAGGTCCTGGATTGTGCCGTTGAACGCCATGATGGTTCCTCTCGGTCTGGAGACCACGAGGGCGAGTGACCCGACCTCATGCTTCTGCCCCGTTTTATCCCATGAGACCTGCGTCACCGACGGGAGTTCGTGGTTCCGCCATCGGAAGTTCGCCGAACGGATGCCCGTGCCCTGGGCAGATGCCGGCGGAGGGCGTGAGGACGGCAGTTCCCCGACCGGTAGGTCAGCTGGTCCACCGTGAGCACCGCGCCGGCTGCGAGCCGCCCACGGCGTCGACGCCTCACCGGAGGAAGGGCAGCACCCGGTCGAGGATCGGCCCGGGCGGCGACAGCGTGCCGCCGTGATCGCGACCGGGCAGCGGCACGAACTCCGCATCGGGCATCAGCGCCGCGGCCCGCTGTGAGTCCTCGAAGCGCGGGTGGTCCTCGGTGCCGGCCATCCACAGCGTCGGGACGCTGCAGGCGGCGAGCATCTCGTCCGGAACTCCGCCGGTGGCGTCCGTGGCAGCGAGCAGCGCGGCGATGGCGCGGTGGTCGGCCGCGAGGAATGCGGTGCGGGTGGCACGGGCGCGGTGCGACGTGACGTCGGGCCCCAGTCCCTGACCGGTGCAGAATCCTTCCATCCCCTCGTGGCGCACGGCGTCGATCACGCCGGGGAAGAAGACGGAGTCCACGGCGCCGTGCTGCGGTGAGGCGGAGCCTCCGAGGCTCACCAGCCGTGAGACGCGGCCAGGATGCTCGAGCGCCGCGAGGAGCGCGATGCGGGCGCCGAGCGAGTACCCGAGCAGGGCAGCACGTCCGGTCTCCTCGGCGTCGAGCACTGCCATCAGGTCGGCCACGAAGTTCTCCTGCGTGTAGGCGGCAGGTTCGTGAGGCGCACCGGAGCGGCCATGCCCACGCAGATCCATCCTGATCACGGTGTGCTCCGCGCTGAGCGGCTCGAGGTAACCCAGTCCGCGCCAGATCGCGCGGGAGAGCACGGAGCCGTGCAGCAGGACGAGTGCCGGACCGGAGCCTGTCACGTCGTAGCGCAGATCGATGCCGTCCACGGGGGAGGGGATGACGGGCACGGTTCTCCTTCGCCGGCTGGTGGACGAATCTCGGTGCACAGAAGGCAGGCAGGGACGGACGCACAACGGCGGCCCTTCACCATGACGTGAAGGGCCGCCGTCCTCGGTCAGCGGTGGCCGAAGAAGGCCGAGGCCGCCGTCACAGCGCCGCGGAGATCTCCTCGAGGATGCGGTTGAACGTCTTCGACGGGCGCATCACGGCCGAGATCTTCTCCAGGTCCGGGCGGTAGTAGCCGCCGATGTCCGCCGGCTTGCCCTGCACGGCGATCAGCTCGTCGGCGATGGTCTGCTCGCTGTCGGTGAGCTCCTTCGCAATCGGACCGAAGGCGGTCGCGAGCTCGGTGTCCTCGGACTGCTGGGCCAGCTCCTGCGCCCAGTACATGGCCAGGTAGAAGTGGCTGCCGCGGTTGTCGATCGAGCCGAGCTTGCGCTGCGGGGACCTGCCCTCGTTCAGCAGCGTCTCGGTCGCACGGTCCAGGGCGTCGGCGAGCACTCGGGCACGCTCGTTGTCCGCGGTGCGGGCGAGGTGACGCAGGGACTCGGCCAGCGCCAGGAACTCCCCGAGGGAATCCCAGCGTAGGTAGTCCTCCTCGACCAGCTGCTGGACGTGCTTGGGGGCCGAACCGCCGGCGCCCGTCTCGAACAGGCCGCCGCCGTTCATCAGCGGGACCACCGAGAGCATCTTGGCGCTGGTGCCCAGCTCCATGATCGGGAACAGGTCGGTCAGGTAGTCACGGAGCACGTTGCCGGTCACCGAGATGGTGTCCTCGCCGCGGCGCACGCGCGCCAGGGTGTGCTCGGTGGCCTCGATCGGGTTGAGGATCTGCAGGTCCAGACCCTCGGTGTCCTCCTCCGCGAGGTACTTGTCGACCTTGGCTCGGACGTTGCGGTCATGGGCGCGGGCCTCGTCGAGCCAGAACACGGCGGGCATGCCGGACTCGCGCGAGCGGCGCACCGCGAGCTGCACCCAGTCGCGGATCGGGGCGTCCTTGGCCTGGCAGGCGCGGAAGATGTCGCCCGCGGCGACCTCCTGGGTCATGAGCGCGGAGCCGGAGGAGTCGCGCACCTCGACCCGACCGTCGGCCGAGATCTCGAAGGTCTTGTCGTGGGAGCCGTACTCCTCGGCCTTCTGCGCCATGAGGCCGACGTTCGGGACGGTGCCCATCGTGGTCGGGTCGAAGGCGCCGTTCTTCTGGCAGTCCTCGACGGTCGCCTGATAGACGCCGGCGTAGGAGGAGTCCGGGATCACCGCGAGGGTGTCCTGCTCGGCATCGTCCTTGTTCCACATGTGGCCCGAGGTGCGGATCATCGCGGGCATCGACGCATCGACGATCACGTCGGAGGGGACATGGAGATTGGAGATGCCCTTGTGGGAATTGACCATCGCCAGGTCCGGCCCGTCGGCGAGGTCCTGCTCGATCGCGGCCTTGACGCCGGCGCGCACGGACTCCTCGAGATCATCGACACCGGCGAGGATCCCGCCCAGGCCGTTGTTGGGGGACAGGCCGGCGGCGGCGAGCTGGTCGCCGAACTGGGTGAACAGGGTGGGGAAGAAGGCGCGCACGGCGTGCCCGAACAGGATCGGGTCGGACACCTTCATCATGGTGGCCTTGAGGTGCAGGGAGAACAGCACGTCCTGCTCCTTGGCGGCGGCGATCTGCTCGCGCAGGAAGGCGTCCAGCGCCTCGGCGCGCATGACCGTGGAGTCCACGATCTCGCCGTCGAGCACCGGCAGGGAGGCCTTGAGCACGGTCTCGGTGCCGTCGGCGGCGACGTGGACGATCGACAGGGTGTCCTCGCCCTCGAGCACGACGGACTGCTCGTTGGAGCGGAAGTCGTCCCCGGTCATCGTCGCGACGGAGGTCTTGGAATCCTTGCTCCACTCGCCCATGCGATGAGGGTGCACCTTGGCGAAGTTCTTCACCGCGAGCGGTGCGCGGCGATCGGAGTTGCCCTCGCGCAGCACCGGGTTCACGGCCGAGCCCTTGACCGAGTCGTAGCGGGCGCGGATGTCCTTCTCGGCATCGGTCTCGGGCGACTCGGGGTAGTCCGGCAGGGAGACGCCCTGCTCCTGGAGCTCAGTGATCGCGGCCTTGAGCTGCGGGACGGAGGCGGAGATGTTGGGAAGCTTGATGATGTTGGCCTCGGGCGTCTTCGCCAGCTCGCCGAGCTCGGCGAGGGCGTCCGCCTCCCGCTGGTCCTCGGGCAGGAGGTCGTTGAAGGCGGCGATGATGCGGCCGGCCAGCGAGATGTCACGGGTGGTGACGTCGATCCCGGCGGTGTCGGAGAAAGCATCGAGGATGGGCAGGAACGATGCCGTCGCCAGCATCGGTGCCTCGTCGGTATGGGTGTAGATGATGCGCGCCATGTGTCGCGGGGCTCCCTCGGTCGGTGCGGCAAGTGTCTTGACGTCAAGACTAATCGACAGCGAGTCCGATCTCGCTGGATCGATCCGGATACCCCCACGGTACGTGACGAGCTCGTCGCGGTGCGCTGCGCTCAGGCGTCGGCGAGGGTGCGGCGGGAAGCCTCGGGAAGCCTCGGGAAGCCTCGGGAAGCGCCGGACCGAGGAGCGCGATGGCGACCGTCAACGGCTCGGGCGGTGAAGGAGATGCCGTCCTCCCTGGACCGACGAAGGCTCCGCGGTGTGAGGAGGCGCCCGGCGGTCGCGGCGGAGAGTCGAGTGCCCGAGCGCAGGGGCACCGGCCGTACCCTCCCAGGAGGACCGAGGAGGCTGGATGGACTGGGACGAGCGCTACGCGATCTACGGCCGACCCTTCGGCGAGCAGCCGAATGCGTTCGTGCAGCAAGTGATGGACGACGACGGCTTCGCCGAGGTGCTCGGCAGCGCCTCGCGCATCCTGTGCCCGGGAGACGGGTATGGACGGAACGGGCTCGCCCTGGCTCAGCGCGGGCATCGCGTTCTCGGACTCGACATCTCCGCGACGGCCACGCGCGACGCCCGAGCCCGCGCGATGGAGACCGCGGCCGACGCCACGTTCCTTACCGCGGACCTCTCCGGCCCTCCGTATCCCCTCGCGCCCGACGACGTCTTCGACGCGGTCGTCTCGGTCTGGTTCCGTCTGCCGGAGCGCAGCGCCCGGAAGGCCTGGAACAGAGCGGCCATCGGGCACTTGACGTCTCGGGGAGCCCTCGTGGTCGTCACCGGCGGGAAGGTGACGACCATCGACGCCGAGATCGCCGAGTGGGGGAACGGCATCGCCTGGGAGGACCACTCCACGGCCGAAGAGATCCGACTGATCGGCCAGCTCGTAGACTGCCCGCATGCCTGATCCCGCCCCGTTCCTCGCCGTGACCGACCTTCGCGCGCGCACCCTCACCGCCGCCGAGCTCACGGCCGCCCTGCCTCGCGCCGAACTCGACGTCGACTCCGCGGCCGCCGCCGTGCGCCCCGTGATCGAGGACGTCGCCGCGCGGGGCGCCGCCGCCGTGCTCGACGCCTCCGAGCGCTTCGACGGGGTGCGGCCGGAGCATCTGCGGGTTCCGCAGTCCGAGCTGCAGCGCGCCCTGGACGAGCTCGATCCGCAGATCCGCACCGCCCTCGAGGAGTCCGCGGAGCGCGTGCGACTCGTCGACTCCGCCCAGTCGCGACCTGAGGAGACGGTGGAGGTGGTGCCCGGGGGCACGGTCTCGCAGCGTTGGGTGCCGGTGCGCCGGGTGGGCCTGTACGTGCCCGGCGGGCGAGCGGTGCTGCCCAGCTCCGTGGTGATGAACGTGGTGCCGGCCCAGGTCGCCGGGGTCGAGCAGATCGTGCTCGCCTCCCCGCCGCAGAAGGAGTTCGGCGGCCTGCCGCACCCCACGATCCTCGCCGCCTGCGCCCTGCTGGGGGTGACCGAGGTGATCGCCGCCGGCGGTGCGCAGGCGATCGCCCTGCTCGCCCACGGCGGCGACGATCTCGGGGACGGCGCCGCCCTCGAGCCGGTCGATCTCGTCACCGGCCCCGGCAACGTCTACGTGGTGGCCGCCAAGCGCCTGGTGCGCGGCACGGTCGGCATCGACGCGGAGGCCGGCCCCACCGAGATCGCGATCCTCGCCGATTCCACTGCGGATCCCGCCTTCGTGGCCGCGGACCTCATCTCCCAGGCGGAGCACGATCCACTGGCCGCGAGCGTGCTGGTCACGGATGACGCAGCCCTCGTCGGCGCCGTCGAGACGGAGCTCGCGCGGCAGGTGCCGCTCGCCCTGCACCGCGAGCGCATCGAGGAGGCGCTGCGTGGCACGCAGAGCGGAGCCGTCCTGGTCGACGGGGTGGAGCAGGGGCTCGCGGTGGTGGATGCCTATGGCGCCGAGCACCTCGAGGTCCAGACGGCCGACGCCGCCGCCGTGGCGGCGCGGGTCACGAACGCCGGCGCGGTGTTCGTGGGCTCGCACAGCCCCGTGAGCCTCGGCGACTACGCCGCCGGGTCCAACCACGTGCTGCCCACTGGAGGCAGTTCACGCTTCAACGGCGGTCTGGGCGTGCAGACCTTCCTGCGCGGCATCCACGTCGTCCACTACGACCGCGACGCACTGGCCGGCGCCCGCAGCGCCGCGACCACGCTGGCCGCCGCCGAAGGCCTTCCCGCCCACGGGTCGGCCATCGACATCCGCTTCGAGAGGTGAGCGGCGGGTCCCTCCCGCAGGAGACGTGATGCCGGATCCGGCGACGACCGGCCGCTGTCGACCGCCCGACGTCCCCTGATCCTCCCCACCGACCGGCAGAACGGCCCCGCACAGCGCGGGGCCGTTTCGCGTGGGGCGACCTCTTGCTCTTCGTGGATGTAAGCGCATACAGTGTGATCCTGACTGTAAGCGCTTCCATTGAGGGGGCGTCGACAGGCCCGGTGGCTGCCGACAGAGTCGTCCACCGCGCGAGCACTCGATGACGAGCATGAGGAGGCCCGACGATGGCAGAGCGTTCCGTGACGTCCGGCCCGACGATCTACGAGGTTGCGGCCCGCGCCGGTGTCTCGATCGCGACCGTGAGCCGCACCTTCTCCGACAGCTCGAAGGTCGCGGCCCGCACCCGGGATGCCGTGCTCGATGCCGCCCGCGAGCTCCACTACGTCCCCGCGGCCGCGGCCCGGGCGCTGGCCGTGCGGCGCAGCAAGGCCCTCGGGGTGGTGCTTCCTCATATCGATGGTCCGTACTACGCCGAGCTCCTGGTCGGCTTCGAGATCGCGGCGTCCGAGCTCGGACTCTCCGTGGTCCTCGCCCTCGCCGGGCCGCAGGAGCGACGCTCCGCCGCGGTGCTCGACCTGCTGGGCCGGGTGGACGGTGTGGCCTTCATGGCGCGAGGCGGCGCCGACGATGCGGCGGTGCTCGAGGTCGCCGGCGTGCGTCCCACGGTCAGCGTCGCCCGGGGGAGGGTCGACGGCGTGGATGCGTTCTACGCCGAGAACCGCGGCACGGCACGCGAGCTCACCGAGCACCTGATCCAGCACGGTCACCGACGCATCGGCTTCGTGGGCCGCCCCGAGGAGGGCTCCGACATCGGTCGCCGCCATCGCGGATATCTCGAGGCCCTCGATGCGGCCGGGCTCGCTCCCGCCGCACATTTCGCGGTCGCGCCGGTCGAGCACGCCGGGCTCGAACTCGCCGACCAGCTCCTCGCGGAGCAGCGCGACGACGCCGGAGGCCTCACCGGCCTGGACGCACTGGTCTGCGGGAACGACGAGCTGGCGATGGCGCTCGTGGCCCGCATGGCAGATGCAGGGATCGACATCCCCGGGAGACTGGCCATCACCGGCTGGGACGACACCGTCACCGCCCGCTACCTCACCCCGGGGCTGACCTCCGTGCGCCAGGAGGTCGCAGAGCTCGGCGCGCTCGCCGCCCGTCGCCTGGCCGCACGCATCGGCGGGGAGCCCGAGCAGGGCCCGGTCACCGTGGCCTCCACTCTCGTGCTGCGCCGCTCCTGCGGCTGCGATCCCGCCGCGCCCCTCACCTTTGCCCCGATCACCGACATACCGACGAAGGAGTCGTCATGACGATCACCCCCACCACCTCGCGTCTCTCGCGCCGGCACTTCGCCGGGCTGGGCGCCGCCGGCACTGCGGCGCTGCTCGCCGCCTGCGGCCGTTCGGAGGAGGACAAGAGCGGCTCCTCGGCAGCCGCCGAGCCGGTCGCCGAAGGTCCTGCGACCGGCTCGCTCACCGTCTGGGCGATGGGCGCCGAGGGCGAAGCCCTGCCCGAGCTCCTCAAGGGGTTCGAGGAGGAGAACCCCGACGTCTCGATCAAGGTCACGCCGATCCCCTGGGACTCCGCCCACGACAAGTTCACCTCGGCGATCGCCGCGGGCACCGCCCCGGACGTCGCCCAGGTCGGCTCCACCTGGATGGCCGAGTTCGTGGGCCTGAACGCGCTCGAGCCCACACCGGATCTCCTCGAGACCGACGATTACTTCCCAGGAGCGCTGGACTCCGTGACCGTCGACGACGTCGTCTACGGGGTGCCGTGGTACGTGGAGACCCGTCTGGTCTTCTACCGCAAGGACATCGCCGAGCAGGTCGGAGTCACCGAGCCTCCCACGGACTGGGAGGGCCTGTTCGAGATGGCCCGCGCGCTGCAGGGCGGCCCCGACGGGACATGGGGCATCGCGCTCCAGCCCGGCGGCGACGGCTCCTGGCAGACGGTGCTGCCGCTGTGCTGGTCCAACGGGGGCGACGTCGTCTCCGAGGACGGCGGCGAGTTCACCTTCGAGACCTCTCAGAACGAGGAGGCGCTGGCGTACTACCAGTCGTACTTCACCGAGGGGATCTCGGACCCCTCGCCCGCCGAGGGCACGACCGAGCAGGATTTCGTCTCCGGCGCGGTCCCGATGTTCATCTCCGGTCCGTGGATGATGGCCGCCGTCGAGGACCTGGGCGGCGAGGGCTTCGCCGATAAGTACGGGGTGTTCGTCATGCCGGAGAAGGAGAGCAGCGCGAGCTTCCTCGGCGGCGCGAACATCGGCGTCTTCCAGGGCACGAAGAACCGCGACGGCGCCTGGAAGCTGGTCGAGTACCTCTCCCGCCCTGAGGTCCAGGTGGAATGGTTCACGCAGGTCACCGATCTGCCGGCGCTGCAGAGCGCCTGGGAGGACGAGGCCGTCTCGGCGAACGAGAAGTTCGAGGCCTTCCGGACCCAGCTGCAGAGCGCCTTCGCTCCGCCCACGATCGCCACGTGGGAGCAGGTCGCCGCCCGCTTCGACGCGCAGATCGAGCAGGTCTGCAAGCAGGACCTCGCACCGAAGGACGCCCTGGCGACCACGCAGTCCGAGGCCCAGGGCATGGGAACCGGGGGCTGACATGTCCACCCAGCCGATGACCCCCACCGCGCCGCCCCGTCGGCGCAGTGGGAACGACGGAGCGTCTGCACGCCGACGGGGCCACCGATCCGCCGCCGAGGCCCGGGCGGGTCTGCTGCTCTCGCTGCCCTTCGTCCTGCTGTTCGGCGTGTTCATCGCCTGGCCGGTGGTGCAGTCGATGTTCATGTCGTTCACCGACATGCGCATCTCGGACATCCGCACGCCCTTCGCGGTGGACTTCGTCGGCGTCGACAACTACGTCACCGCGTTCCAGGATCCCGTCTTCCGCCGGGCCGCAGCGAACACCGGAGTGTTCGTGCTCGGCGGCGTGCCCCTGACGATCATCGCCGGGCTCGCGGCGGCCGTCGCCCTGGACCGCGGCGTCTCCCGGCTGCGCAGCGTGTTCAGGATCGGCTTCTACACGCCGGTGATCACCTCGATCGTCGCCGTCGCAGTGGTCTGGCGGTTCCTGCTGCAGCCGGACAACGGCCTCGTGAACACGGTGCTGGGCTGGGTCGGCATCGACGGCCCGAACTGGCTGGGGGACGAGCGCACCGCGCTGCTGTCCCTGATCGTCATGGCCGTCTGGCGGAACTTCGGCACCTCGATGGTGATCTTCCTGGCCGGCCTGCAGGCGGTCGACCGGGGACTGCACGAGGCCGCCGCCCTGGACGGCGCGAACGCCTGGCAGCGGTTCCGGAACATCACCGTCCCGTCCATCCGCCCGACGCTGCTGTTCGTGCTCGTCACCACCTCGATCGGGTACCTGCAGTTCTTCGAGGAGCCCTTCGTGATGACCGGGGGCGGGCCGTTGAACTCCACCATCTCGGCCTCGATGTACACCTACAACCAGTTCGGCTTCGGCAACTACGGCGTGGCCGGGGCGATGGCCTATCTGACCTTCATCGTCATCGGCATCGTCACCCTCGTGCAGTTCCGCCTGATGAGGGAGAAGTGATGATCGAGCGTCGCAGCCCGGTGCTGACCTACATCGTCCTGACGGTCTTCCTGCTCCTGGTGATCACCCCGTTCGTGTGGATGATCCTCGGCAGCGTCAAGACCCAGGGGGAGCTGCTGCGGGTGCCGCCCACCTGGATCCCGGAGGAGCCCACCTGGGACAACTTCCGTCGTCTCTTCGACCGGCCCTTCGCCCAGTACTTCCGCAACTCCGCCGTCGTCGCGATCGCCGTGACATTGGGGAACCTCTTCTTCAGCTCGATGTTCGGCTACGCGCTCGCGCACCTGCAGTTCCCCTTCAAGCGGGCGCTGTTCATCCTGGTGCTGCTGTGCCTGATGATCCCGGGCCTGGTCACGTTCATCCCGCAGTACGTCCTGGTGGTGAACCTGGGGCTCGCCAATACGATCCCGGCCCTGATCCTGCCCTTCCTCGTGCAGCCCTTCAGCGTGTTCCTCATGCGGCAGTTCTTCCTGGGCCTGCCCCGAGAGCTGCTCGAAGCCGGTCGGATCGACGGGGTCGGGGAGGTCGCGATCTTCTTCCGCATCTATCTGCCGCTGGCGGGCCCTGCCTTCGCGACCCTCGGGATACTCACCTTCCTCGGCTCCTGGAACAACTTCCTGTGGCCGCTGGTGGTCTCCTCCGACGAGTCCACCTACACGCTCCCGGTGGCGCTCGCGCTGATCTCCACCGGTCAGAACCAGACGGACTACGGACTGCTCCTGGCCGGTGCCACGCTCATCGTGCTGCCGATCCTGATCGTCTTCCTGTTCTTCCAACGCCACTTCATCCAGGGCATCGCGACCACCGGGATCAAATGATCCGCCCGGTCGTGGGCTGCGTGCCGCTCGCAGCCCTCCCCGCACGAGAACCGGTCCGACGTCGTACCCACCGCCTCGAGGAGGCATCGTGAACACCATCGCTCGCCGCACCCTGCTCACCGTCCCGCTGCTCGGGGCCGGCTCGCCCGCGCCGCCGCCCCGCCGTCGCCGCCTCCGCTCCCACCCTGTCGACGGCCGGCCCGCCCGCCCAGCGGCCGGGCCGCGCAGGCGGCTCCGGGCGCCGAGCGCGCGACCCGCTGCGCCGCTGGGCGCAGGACACCTGGCGCTCGCTGGACGCGATGACCGTGCGCTCCACGGGGCTCATCTCCGACGCCATCGGGGCCGACCTCGAGGGCCATTCGGGCAACACCTCACCGACCAACATCGGCGGCGGCCTGTGGTCCACCCTGATCGCTCGGGAGCTGCGCCTGATCACCCCCGGAGAGGCCCGTCACCGGATCTCCCGCACCCTGGGATCGCTCGAGACGATGGAGCACCACGGGCCCTCGGGCATGTTCTACAACTGGTACGACGAGACCGACGGATCGGTGCTGCGCAGCTGGCCCGGCACCGGCGAACCGGTGGTCCCCTTCGTCTCGAGCGTGGACATGGGCTGGCTCGGGGCGGCGCTGCACGTCGTCGCCGAGGCGGACCCCACCCACCGTCGACGCGCGAAGCGCCTGTTCGACGCGATGCGCTGGGACGTGTTCTTCGACCGGGACGTCGACGCCTCGCCCGGGCTGACCGTCGGCGGCTTCTGGAGCGAGGACCCCGAGCGCGAGGGCACTGAGCTGCGCCCGCTGATGGGCGATATCCGCGGGGCCGACGTCTGGTACCACTCCGAGCACCACTACGACACGGCCGTCTCCGAGGCCCGCATGGTCACCTACCTCGGGATCATGACCGAGCAGATCCCGGCCGGCGCCTACTACTCGACCTTCCGCACCTTCCCGCCGGGAGGGTTCAGCGCCGAGATGCCGCCCGTCGGTGAGTGGACCGAGCACGAGGGCGTGCCCGTCTTCGAGGGCGCCCACACCTACCGCGGCATGGAGATCGTGCCCGGCTGGGGCGGTTCCATGTTCGAAGAGCTCATGCCGGATCTGTTCGTGCCCGAGGCGAGCTGGGGACCCGGCAGCTGGGGGAGGAACCACCCGCTGCACGTGCGCGCCCAGCGCGAGCACGGCCTGGACGAGGCGGGATACGGCTACTGGGGATTCTCTCCCTGCTCGGACCCGCACGCCGGGTACCGCGAGTACGGGGTCGACGCCCTCGGCCTGAACCCCGCCGGCTACTTCTCCGACGCCGAGGAGACCGATTGGCATCACGACCAGCCCACCCCCGCCTTCGGCGACGGCGTGGTCACGCCGCACGCCGCAGCCCTCGCCCTGCAGTACGAGCGCGAGGAGGCGACCGAGAACCTCACGAGGATCGAGGAGGAGCTGGGCGCCTACGGCCCCGGCGGCTTCTACGACGCGGTCGCCGTCCGCTCCGGTGTCATCGCGACCCGGCACCTGTCCCTGGACCAGTCGATGGTCCTCGGCGCCCTCGGCAACGTGCTGCTCGACGAGCAGATCCACGAATGGTTCGGCACCGACGAGGTCGCCGCCAGCATCCGCCCCCTCATCGCCCAGGAGACCTTCCGTGCCCACGGCTGACCGCGCCCTGCCCCGGTTCCTCTCCGACTCGGAAGGCACCCGCTACCGGGACCTGAACCGCAACGGCGTGATGGACCCCTTCGAGGACCCGCGGCTGACGCCGGAGGAGCGCACCGAGGATCTGCTCTCCCGTCTCTCCCTCGAGGAGAAGGTGGGGCTGATGTTCCACACGGTCATCGAGACCGGAGCGGACGGCACGCTCCTGGAGACCCCTGGGGCGATCTCGAAATCGCCCACCTCGACCGTCGTGCTTGAGAAGTGCATGTCCCATTTCAACGTGCACGGGCTGGAGAGCGCCGGGGCCGCCGCCCGCTGGCACAACCGCCTCCAGGAGCTCGCCGAGCGCACCCCGCACGGCATCCCCATCACCCTCTCCACCGACCCCCGCCATGGCGGCGCGCAGAACGCCGGAGCCTCCTGGGTGACATCGTTCTTCTCCCTGTGGCCGGAGCCGTTGGGCCTCGGCGCACTCGCGGATCCCGAGCTCGTGCGCACCTGGGCGGACACGGTGCGCCGTGAATACACCGCCATCGGCATCCGCGCCGCGCTGCACCCCGTCGCGGATCTCGCGACCGAGCCGCGCTGGGCCCGGCAGCGCGAATGCTTCAGCCAGGATCCGGCGCTCGTGGCGGAACTGGTCACCGCGGCGCTCGCCGGCCTTCGTGGGGGCGGGCATTGTGCCGGGCCTGCCGTGCAGTCCACCGTGAAGCACTTCCCCGGCGCGGGCCCGCAGAAGGACGGAGAGGATGCGCACTTCCCCTACGGGCGCGACCAGGTCTATCCCGGCAGTCGCTTCGCGGAGCACCTGCTGCCCTTCCGGCGCGCCATCGAGGCGGGGGCCGACGCGATCATGCCGTACTACGGGCGTCCCGTCGGCCTCGAGATCGACGGGCAGCAGATCGACTCCGTCGGCTTCGGATTCAACAGGCAGGTCCTCACCGGACTGCTGCGCGAGGAGCTCGGCTTCGACGGCGTCATCGTCAGCGACTGGGAGCTGGTCAGCGACAACCACGTCGGCGATCAGGTGCTGCCGGCGCGAGCCTGGGGAGTTGAGGGCCTCAGCGCCTCCGAGCGCATGGCCCGCATCCTCGAGGCCGGGGCGGATCAGTTCGGGGGCGAGGAATGCACGCAGCTGCTGCTGGACCTCGTGCGGGATGGGGCAGTCGCCCCCGAGCGCGTGACCGACTCGGCCCGACGTCTACTGCGGGTGAAGTTCCAGCTCGGACTGTTCGACGACCCCTATGTCGACGAATCCGCCGCCGAGGCGCTCGTGGGTCGCGCCCATGACAGGCGCGCCGGCCATGAGGCGCAGGCCGCGAGCGTGGTGGTCCTGCACGACGACGGGCAGGTGCTGCCGCTGCTGGGCGTTCAGGGCCGGACCCGGATCTATTCAGAGGGCCTGCCCGAGGAGGTCGTGGCCCAGCTGGGGGAGCAGGTCCTCGCCCCGGCGGAGGCCGACGTGGCACTGCTGCGGATCGGCGCCCCGTTCCAGCCCCGCGACGACCTCTTCCTGGAATCCTGGTTCCACCAAGGCGACCTGGAGTTCCCGCCGGGTCTCGCGCACCGGCTGGCGCGGATCCGGGAGGAGTGCCCGCTGATCCTCGACGTGGACCTCGATCGGGCCGCGGTGCTCACCGACGTCGTCGGTCACTGCGATGCGCTGACGGGCAGTTTCGGGGTGTCAGGGGCGGCGTGGGCCGACGCGATCTCCGGGGAGGTGCCGGCTCGCGGACGCCTGCCGATCGAGCTGCCGCGGTCGATGGATGCTGTGCGCGCCTCGCAGGAGGACGTGCCCGGCGGCACCGAGGATCCGCTGTTTCCGGCGGGGCACGGTGTCGACCTCCGGGCGGTCGTCAGTCCTGCGCGGAGGGAGCATCCCCGACGCGGGTGACGGCCTGGGGACGGACCCGCTCGCCGCGGGTGGCGAACAGTGCGATCGCCCGCCAGCCGAGCATCAGCACCGCGGTGAAGATCGCGGTGGTGATGACGAAGCCCACCTCGGTGCCGGCCGCGAAGAGGGTGCGGATCGCCATACCGGCGGCGAGCGTGATCGCCCACACGAACACGCCGTGAGGCCAGATCCGGAACGGCGCGCGCCAGGTGCGGATCGCGAGATGGCCCAGCAGGACGCCGACGACGAACGGCCATGCCACCAGGAAGGTGTTCTCCATGGTCAGCGGCGTGCCGTGCTGCAGGAAGCCGATCGCGACGAAGAGGACGACGACCAGCAGGTCGCCGATCAGGGCACCCAGGGAACGGAACATCCCTCCAGCGTAATGGCGCGCGGGTCCCGGTTCTTCCAGCCTCGTGCGCCTGTGAAAGGGGCCACGTGACCGGGTCGTCGCACCGTCCCGGCGCATCGCGGGGTGTCTGGACGGTGGGCGGGGAAGTCGCTCCCACCTCGGCCTGACTACCATGGAGCCATGCCTGAGAACTCTGCTTCGACCCTGCCCGCCGCGGCGCTGCCCGCGCCGCGCGACGGTATCGCGGGAGCTGCACCGTACGGTGCGCCCCAGCTCGAGGTCGAGCATGCGCTCAACGTGAACGAGAACCCCTACGGGCCCTCCGCCGAGCTCGCTGAGGCCATCGGCCGCGCGGCGTCCGAGGCGGCACTGGGTCTTAACCGCTACCCGGACCGTGAGGCGCTCGGTCTGCGCGCCGACCTGGGTGCATACCTCGCCGTGGAGTCCGGCATCAGCGCACCCGCCCCAGAAGCGGTCTGGGCGGCCAACGGCTCCAACGAGATCATGCATCAGCTGCTGCTCGCCTATGGCGGCCCCGGTCGCACCGCGCTCGGTTTCACCCCGCACTACTCGATGTATCCCGAGTACGCGCGCGACACCTACACCGACTGGGTCACCGCGGAGCGTGGCCCGGCGCCCGAGTTCGAGCTCACGGCCGACGTCGTGACGGCGGCGATCACTGCGCACCGCCCCAGCATCGTCGTGCTGACCAGCCCGAACAACCCCACCGGCACCGCACTCGCACTCGACGTGGTCGCTGCTGCCGCCGCTGCTCTGGCCGAGACCCGAGGCCTGCTGGTGGTCGACGAGGCCTACGGCGAGTTCCGCCGCGACGGCGTGCCCAGCGCACTGACCCTGCTCGAGCAGCATCCGAACATCGTCGTCACCCGCACCATGTCCAAGGCCTTCGCCCTCGCCGGAGCCCGCCTCGGCTACCTGGTCGCCGATCCCGCGATCGTCGACACCGTGCGCGTGGTGCGCCTGCCCTATCATCTGTCGGCCGTCACCCAGGCCGTCGCCCGGGCCGCACTCGCCCATCGCGACGAGCTGCTGGGGAAGGTCGCCCTGCTGCGCAGCGAGCGCGACGCCCTGGCGCAGCACCTTGTCGAGCGCGGCCACAGCGTGGCCCCGTCCGACGCGAACTTCATCCTGTTCCGCACCTTCTCCGACCGTGACGCGGTGTTCGAGGCACTCCTCGACCGCAGCGTCCTCGTGCGAGCCGTCGGCCCTGCCGGCTGGCTGCGCGTGTCCATCGGCACGCCCGAGAACAACGCCGCATTCCGTACCGCCCTCGAGGAGGCCGACCCCCGATGACCGACACCACCACTTCTGCGCGCCCGTCCCGCACCGCGACCCTCACCCGCTCCACCCGGGAGTCGAGCGTCGAGGTCACGCTCGATGTCGACGGCACCGGCCAGGTCGACGTCTCCACCAGCGTGCCGTTCTTCGACCACATGCTCACGGCGCTGGGCACCCACGCCCGCTTCGACCTCACCGTCCGCGCGACCGGCGACACCCACATCGACGCCCACCACACCGTGGAGGACACCTCGATCGTGCTGGGCCAGGCGCTGCGCGAGGCGCTCGGGGACAAGAAGGGCATCGCCCGCTTCGGCGACGCGATGGTGCCGCTGGACGAGTCGCTCGCCCAGGCCGTCGTGGACCTCTCCGGCCGCCCGTACTGCGTGCACTCCGGGGAGGCCGAGGCCCAGGCCCTGCACCTCATCGGCGGCCACTTCACGGGCTCGCTGACCCGCCACGTGTTCGAGTCGATCGCGCACCACGCCGCGATCTGCCTGCACATCCGTCTGATCCAGGGCCGCGACCCGCACCACGTCGTCGAGGCCCAGTTCAAGGCGCTCGCCCGTGCGCTGCGCGCCGCCTGCGCCTATGACGAGCGCGTGCTGGACGTGCCGTCCACGAAGGGAGCCCTGTGAGCACCGCCGACCGTCCCGACCCCGAACCCGATGACATCGATGCCGAGTTCGCGCGGCTGACCGAGGGGCTCTCGCTGGACGAGGTCCCGTTGACCGTCGAGGACGTGCTATCCGAGGGCGGCGAGGGAGAGGACGAGGAGGAGCTGCCCACGATCGCCGTGGTCGCCACCTCCGTCGCCACGTCCCGGGCCCTCGCCGGAGCGATCCGTCTGGGCCGCGAGGCCCGGACCGACGGGATCGACATCCCCACCGGCAGCCGTACCCACGACACCGGCACGGGCGCCATCGCGGTGGGCCCGCTCGCCGAGACCGCTGCCCACGACCTGGCCGCGATCGCGTCCACCGCCCTGCAGCGCAATGGCATCGTGCTGTTCTGGCGTCGCGGCGACCGGATGACCGCGACTCGCTACAAGGGCGGTGAGCGCGGCGAGGACATCTCGCCCGCGATCGTGCTCGGTGCGGTCGACGACCTCGTGGAGGAGCTGCTGCTCGGCGCGACCGCGCTCGACGAGCTGGACGAGGGCATCGATCCCTCCACGCTCACCCGTGCCGAGGCCCTCTCCTGGATCGCCGGCAAGGGCAAGGGCAAGGGGAACCGCTCGTGAGCCACTCGACCGGCTCCGTCGCCGACCCCCTCGGCGCCGCCGAGGCCACGACCACCACCGTCCCGCGCGTGGTCGTCCTGGATCACGGATCGGGCAACGTCCGCTCCGTGGTGCGCGCCCTGGAGAACGCCGGCGCCCAGGTCGAGCTGACGGCGGATCGGGAGCGCGCGCTGGCTGCCGACGGCCTCGTCGTGCCGGGCGTGGGAGCGTTCGCCGCGACCATCGCCCAGGTGCGCGGCGTGGGCGGGGACCGCATCATCGAGCGACGCCTCGCCGGCGGCCTGCCCGTGCTCGGCATCTGCGTGGGCCTGCAGATCATGTTCGACGCCGGCACCGAGCACGGTGAGCGCAGCGTCGGGCTGGCCCAGTGGCCCGGCGAGGTCACCGCGCTGGAGGCCTCCGTCGTTCCCCACATGGGATGGAACACGGTGCAGAGCCCCGCGCAGTCACTCCTGTTCGACGGGATCACCGACGAGCGGTTCTACTTCGTCCACTCCTATGCCGCGCGGCAGTGGGAGATGGAGCAGCTCGGCTCGCTCAACGCGCCCCTGGTGACCTGGGCCGAGCACGACGGGGATCGCTTCGTGGCCGCCGTCGAGAACGCCGCCCTCACCGCGACCCAGTTCCACCCCGAGAAGTCCGGCGAAGCGGGGTCGAAGCTCCTGGCCAACTGGCTCCGGACGCTGCCCCGCCTGCAGACGGACATCGCTGATCATGCTGGTGCTGGTGCTGGTGCTGGTGCTGGTGCTGGTGCTGGTGCTGGTGCTGGTGCTGGTGCTGGTGCTGGTGCTGGTGCTGAGAGGGATGGTGCGGCGTCCCCCGAGGAGATGCCTGCATGATCTACGCCTTCATCCTGCTCTTCGCCGGGGGCATGGTCCTCGGCGGAGCCTGGTCGTTCTACCGGTCCCACAAACCCTGGTGGGCGACGCTGGCTCTCGCCGTCGTCGGGCTCGGCCTGATCGCCTTCTCGATCTGGAACCTCCGAGCCGGCTGATCCGACCAGCCCCCTCGGGGGCGCCCGGCGTCCCGCCGGTCGACCCCCTCCTGAATTCCCTCTCTCGAGTCCCTGCGGGTCTCGACCCCGACCCACCTTCCCTGGAGGCAACCATGACCGCTCCGATCCTCGAGCTGCTCCCCGCCGTCGATGTGCAGTCCGGCCAGGCCGTGCGCCTCGTGCAGGGCGAAGCCGGCAGTGAGACGTCCTACGGCGCCCCGTTGGACGCCGCGCTGACCTTCCAGGAGGGCGGCGCGAGCTGGCTGCACCTGGTGGACCTCGACGCCGCTTTCGGGCGCGGCAGCAACTCCGCACTGCTCGCCGAGGTGGTCGCCGCCGTCGATATGAATGTCGAGCTGTCCGGCGGCATCCGGGACGACGAGTCCCTCGCCGCGGCGCTCGCCACCGGCTGCCGCCGCGTGAACCTCGGCACCGCCGCCCTCGAGAACCCGGAATGGACCGCAGAGGTCCTCGCCGAGCACGGCGACCGCATCGCCGTCGGCCTGGACGTGCGTGGCACCACCCTCGCGGCACGTGGCTGGACCCGCGAGGGCGGCGACCTGTGGGAGACCCTCGAGCGCCTCGACGAGGCCGGCTGCCAGCGCTACGTCGTCACCGACGTCACCAAGGACGGCACCCTGCGCGGCCCCAACGTCGACCTGCTGCGTGATGTGTGCTCCCGCACCGATGCGGCAGTCGTCGCCTCCGGCGGCATCTCGTCGCTCGATGACCTGCGTGCCCTGCGCGAGCTGGTCCCCGCCGGGGTCGAGGGTGCGATCGTGGGCAAGGCCCTGTACGCCCAGGCCTTCACGATGGGCGAGGCGCTGGACGTCGCGGGGCGCGCCTGAGGCCCACCCCTCACCGCCATGACGGGCAGGGCGGGTCGGAGCGAACTACGCTGATCCCATGACTTCTGCGAACGACCCGACCCGTCCGGCGGACGCGCACGCGGTCCAGGACGGAGCGGACTCCGCAGCGGACCACGGAGAGCAGGCCCGGCGGGCGCTGCCCGCCCATTTCCGCGAGAAGTCCGCGCTGACCGATACGGCGGGCGTCTCCTGGGAAGGGCGCGATTACACCGTCAGCCCCTTCCCGCAGGACGAGGGATCCACCCCCGCCGCGCTCGCAGAAGCCCTCGCAGCCCACCGCGCCGGAGAGGATCCGCACCGGAAGGACCTGGTCGCGGTCCTCGCCGCGACCCGCCTGCTGGTGCCGATCATGGCGGTGGCCACCGAGACCGGGACCACCGCCCACGGGCTCACCGGGGACAACGGCGCCGACATGGCGATGGTCTCGATCACCGCGCCGGACGGTTCCCGCGTACTGCCCGTCTTCACCTCGGTCCAGGCGCTGGCCGACTGGCGCCGCGACGCCCGGCCCGTGCCCGTGGTGGCGCCCCAGGCGGCCCAGGCCGCCGTCCAGGAGGGCTGCACCTCGTTGCTCGTGGACGCGGCGACCCCGGCCGATGTCGGCGGTCCGATCCTGCTGCCGCGCTCCGTGCTCTGGGCGCTCGCCCAAGGACGGGACTGGATCCCGCCGCATGAGGATCCGGAGCTGGCCGACGTCCTGCAGCGCATCGCTGCGGCGTCCGATGAGGTCACGGGACTGGACGCCCGGGCGGGGGAGCGTTCCGAGGTCGACCTCCACCTGCAGTTGCGTCCCGGTCTCACGGCGGAGCAGGTGCGCACGGTGGTCGAGGCGGTCTCCGCCCGTCTGGGCAACGAGCAGCTCGTCGCCGAGCGCATCAGCTCGCTGCGCATGGTGCTGGGTTCCTGAACCCCTGATCGCCTGCCACCGAGCTGTCGCCCGCGCAGCGCTCGCGTGACCAGCCTGCGCAGCGCTCACATGATCACGCAGTCAGGACGACGCGCGTCCGGGCCTTCGCGCGTCCGGGCATCTGCGCAGTCGTGCGGCTCGGCCCAAGGCGGCGAACTCGATCCGAGACAGGACCAGGCCGTCCGGATGTCCGGACGGCCTGGTGCATGACGCCTTCGCGGGTCGGGCGCTGAGCGCGGGGCGGGTCAGGAGACCCGGCCGGTGTACTTCTCGCCGGGGCCTTCGCCGGGGGCGTCCGGGTAGGGGAGCGCCTCGGCGAAGGCGAGCTGCAGCGAGCGCAGCCCGTCACGCAGGGAGCGCGCGTGCTCTCCGCCGATCTCGGGGGACGCGGCGGTCACGAGGCCGGCCAGCGAGATGATCAGCTTGCGGGCCTCGGCGAGGTCCTGGTATTGACCGGACTCCTCGTCCTCGGCGAGTCCCACCTTCACCGCGGCGGCGCTCATGAGGTGCACGCATGCCGAGGTGATGATCTCGACCGCGGCGACCTCGGAGATGTCGCGCAGGGCGTCGGCGGATCCGTCGCCCTCGGGGATGATGCTGGGAATCGTGTTGTCGTTCACTGAGATGTCCTTCGTCGTGCGGGAGAGCGGTCACCGGCGGTGACCGGGGGATGTGCGTCGGGCAGGGGCGGGGGAGCGCAGCAGGACCCACGGCGGCAGGTGCGCGGCGCACCGTTTGCGCAGGGTCATCCGTCCATGGGCAGCGGCCCGTGGCGGGAACCGGGGTCGGCGGAGCGCTCGAACTGATTTCCGGCGGGATGCGAGCCGATCGGGACGTCACGGGCGGCAGGGGCGTCACTGGCGTCGAGAACGTAGAGATCGTGAGGGTCGACGCCCTGCTCCCCGGGATGCCCCTCAGCGTAGGCGGCGGGAGAGGCGGAGGAGGTCGGGGGCTGGGGATCCTCCGGCCCGGCGGCCAGCGCCCGGTACGCCAGGATGCTGCCGCCGATAGCGACGACGAGCACCAGGACCGCGACCACCACGACAGAGACGATCATGGACCCTCTGCCCGGCACGGTGCTCCGGCCCGAGCGGCCTGGACGACCTGGGTCACCGGGGGTCTCGCGCTCTGTCTCCACCAGAACTCCTCGCTCATCACGGCTCCTACGCGTGCGGACGCGACGCACATCACCTGGACTGCACGAGCGCTCCTGCTAGGATAGGGGATCGGAACAGGTCGAAACCCTCGTCACATCGTTCCTCAAGTGGAGTCCCTTCCCACCTCGTGGCAATCCGCGCCTGAGCCCTTCGGCTCGGGACGAACCGTCGCTGGGTCATTATCGCAGCCGGGCATCCGTGCCCGTCTCCGGGCAGCAGTGCCCGGTCGACGTCTCGACGTCGCGCACCTTGGGGCCTCCGCATGAAGCGGGGGCCTTTCGTCTTGTCCGACTCGAACCAAGGTGAGGAGCCAACATCAGCGAACAGCGCATCAATGGTCAGATCAGGGTCCCCAAGGTCCTTCTGGTCGGGCCCGCCGGCGAGCAGGTCGGTGAGGTCCGCGTCGAGGACGCACTGCGTCTCGCCGCGGAAGCCGATCTCGATCTCGTCGAGGTCGCGCCCGGCGCGAACCCGCCGGTCGCCCGTCTCATGGATTACGGCAAGTACAAGTACGAAGCCAACCTGAAGGCCCGTGAGGCGCGCAAGAACCAGGCGAATA
The DNA here is from genome assembly GCF_003335205.1 of Brachybacterium sp. JB7. Taxonomy (NCBI): domain Bacteria; kingdom Bacillati; phylum Actinomycetota; class Actinomycetes; order Micrococcales; family Dermabacteraceae; genus Brachybacterium; species Brachybacterium sp. JB7. Next base: position 177,027 of record NZ_QPGN01000005.1, read on the forward strand.
CGGTCCAGAAGGAAATCCGTATGGGCCTGAAGATCGACGTCCATGACTATGAGACGAAGCGTCGCAATGTTGAGAAGTTCCTTGACGGCGGCGACAAGGTCAAGGTCATCATCCGATTCCGTGGTCGTGAGCAGTCGCGCCCCGAGCGCGGCGTGAAGCTGCTGCAGCGCATGGCCGAGGACGTCGCCGAGTACGGCTTCGTCGAGTCGCACCCGCGACAGGACGGTCGCAACATGGTGATGGTCTTCGGGCCGCACAAGAAGAAGGCCCAGGCCATGGCCGAGGCCCGCAAGCGCAAGACTGACGCCGAGAAGGCTGCTGCCCGTGGTGAGGACGACGCGTCCAAGCCCGAGGCCAAGGCCGAGCCCGGCTCCGAGTCCTGAGAACGTACGAAGGAGAACAGGCAACATGCCGAAGAACAAGACCCATTCGGGGACCAAGAAGCGCATCCGCGTGACCGGCTCGGGCAAGCTCATGCGGGAGAAGGCGAACGCTCGCCACCTCCTGGAGCACAAGTCCTCCACCCGCAAGCGCCGCCTCGGCAGCGACACCAGCGTCGCCAAGGCCGACGTCAAGCGCATGAAGAAGCTTCTGGGCCGCTGATCGCCCACGCGGGAGCCCAGCTCTCGCGCCCCTGAATTCACGATCGAAGGAGTATCACTTGGCACGCGTGAAGAGGGCGGTCAACGCCCATAAGAAGCGTCGGGAAATCCTTGAGCAGGCCAGCGGCTACAGCGGCCAGCGCTCGCGTCTCTACCGCAAGGCGAAGGAGCAGGTGCTGCACTCGCAGACCTACAACTTCCGCGACCGCAAGAAGCGCAAGGGCAACTTCCGTCAGCTGTGGATCCAGCGCATCAACGCCGCATCCCGCGCCAACGGCATGACCTACAACCGTCTCATCCAGGGCCTCGGTCTCGCGGGTGTCGAGGTCGACCGTCGCATGCTCGCAGAGCTCGCGGTCAACGACGCCCCGGCGTTCGCCGCACTCGTCGAGGTGGCGAAGAACGCCCTCCCTGAGGACGTCAACGCCCCGGCAGCCTGACATCGCGCCTCACCACGCGATGACCGAGCGCCCGGATCAGTCTCCGATCACCTCCCTCCGCTCCGAGCGGGTGCGGAAGGTGGCGGCGCTGGCCGGGCGCTCTGCGCGTCGCAAGCAGCAGTCCTTCCGCGTCGAGGGCCCGCAGTCGATCCGTTCGCTGCTCAGCCAGCGGGCCGATCTCGCCCGCGAGCTCTTCGTCACCGCCCGCGCCGACGCCGCCCATCCCGAGCTGGCCGACCTGGCCCGTGGGGCGGGCGTTCCGGTGCACGCGGTCGAGGACCAGATCATCCGCGCCATGGTGCGCGAGCACGACGTCGAGGACCCCAGCAGCGCAGGCCCTGTCTCCTCGAACCTCGGCGGTGCTCTGGTGAACCCTCAGGGTGCGCTCGCGCTCGGCCGCCTCCCTGCAGAGGAGTCGTCGGCCGCGACCGCGGCGATCGGGGCCCTGCCGACGCAGGGGCCCGTCACCGTCGTCGTCCTGCACGAAGTGCGGGATCCCGGCAATGTGGGCACACTGATCCGCACGGCGGACGCTGCCGGAGCCGATCTCGTCGTGCTCACCCGGACCTGCGCGGACCCCTACGCGCCCAAGGCCGTGCGCGCCGGCGTCGGCAGTCTCTTCCATCTCCCCGTGGTCACCGGCGCCGAGATCGACGAGGTCCTCGAGACTCTCGGCTCAGCGGACATCGCCACGGCGGCGACCAGTGGATACGCGCAGGACGAGCTGTTCACCGCGGAACTCCCTCCTCGCCTGGCATGGATCTTCGGGAACGAGGCGCACGGGCTGGACGAGCACACCCTGCAGGCGGCGTCGTTCGGGGTGCGCATCCCCCTGGCCGGGCGTGCGGAATCCCTGAACGTCCACACCGCTGCGACGGTCTGCCTGTTCGAGACCCTGCGGCGCAGGCAGGCGAGGGAATGACCTCTCGTGCCGTGCGGGCCAGCGCTCTCGCCGTGCCCCTGCTGCTGATCCTCACGATCGTGTCGGCCCTGATCGGGCTGTTCGCCACCGGAGCTGCCGCGCCGTCGACGCTGCTGCCCGCCTCGCCACTGGTCACCTGGGGCCTTCCCGTCGTCCGCGCCCTCCACCATCTCGGGCTGCTGCTCGCCATCGGTGCAGGCGGCACCGCCGTGCTCCTGCAGCCTGGTCCCTCCCGCCGCGAGGTCACACGCCTGGATCCCGCCCGGCGCAGGACGGTCCGCCTCGGAGGAGCCGGCGCTCTGCTGTGGGCGGTCGCCGCCCTCACACAGATCCCGCTGAGCGGCCTCGAGGCCGCCGGTGCCGGCTCGGGGATGGACCTGTGGAGCATCGCCCTGGGCACTGATCTCGGCAAGCTGCAGCTCTCGGTGGGCATCGCCGCAGGGCTCGCCGCACTGTTCTATCTCGTCGCGCGCTCGACGACCCTCGCCTGCTGGGGCCTCGCCTTCGCCGGACTCGGCGTCGGAGCCCTCGGCCTGGCCGGGCACGCCGGAGCGAGCCTGGACCACACCAACGCCGTCAACGCGATGGCCCTGCACTTCGTGGCCGTCGCCGTCTGGGCCGGCGGACTGCTCGTGATCGCCCTGATCGCTCCGCGCCTCGACGACGATCAGCTCGCCACCACCGTGCGTCGCTTCTCGCCCTGGGCGCTGGCCGCTGTGACGGCACTCGCCCTCAGCGGGATCCTCAGCGCCGTGATCCGCCTGTCCGGGTGGGGGGACCTGCTCACCACGGGCTACGGACGCGTCGTGCTCGTCAAGGCCGTCGGCCTGGTCGTGCTCGCCGGCGTGGGCGCCTCCCAGCGTCGACGTCTCGGCGAGAGGCTCCGCTTCCGGCACCTGGCGGCGACCGAGGGCATCGTGATGGCGGCGGTCATCGGCGCCTCGATCGCGCTGGGTCGCTCGGCGCCCCCGGTGCCCCAGGAAGTGCCCGCCGTCGGGGATCTGAAGACCCTTTCGCTGGTGGGCTACCTGCCGCCCGCGAAGGAGTTCGGCCCGGGGACGATGTTCACCGTCATCCAGCCGGACTGGATCGCTCTGCTGCTGGCCGTGGCGATGGCGGCGATCTACCTGACCGGTGTGTTCCGGCTCATCCGGCGCGGGGACACCTGGCAGTGGCATCGCACGCTCGCGTTCCTGGCGGGCTGCCTGGCCTTCGCCTGGGTGCTCAGCGGTGGTGCCGCGGCCTGGGGCCGCTTCCGCTTCGATGCGCACATGATCCAGCACATGGCGATGATGATGATCGTGCCGCCGCTGTGGGTGCTGGGCGCCCCGGTCACCCTGCTCTCTCGAGCCGTGGCACCGCGCACCGACGGCTCCCGCGGCATCCGCGAATGGGTCCTCGCGGCCCTGCACTCCCGCTACTCGGAGTTCGTCTCCTCGCCGCCCCTGGCGGGCCTGATCTTCGCCGGCTCCCTGGTGGTCTTCTACTTCTCGCCGCTGTTCGAGGCGGCGATGTACTCCCACCTCGGGCACGTGCTGATGACCGTGCACTTCCTGGCGTCCGGATATCTGTTCGCCTGGGTCCTGATCGGCATCGATCCCACCACCAGGCCGATCAACCCGATCCTGAAGCTGATCACCCTGCTGGTCACACTCGCCTTCCATGCCTTCTTCGGGGTCGCGATGGTGTCGATGACCTGGCTGATCGCCCCGGACTGGTACCACCAGCTGGGGATGTACACCGAGGAGCAGCTCCAGGTCATCCAGACCCGTGGCGGCACGATCATGTGGGCGATCTCCGAGGTGCCCACCGTCGGCTACGCGATCATCGTCGCCGTGCTCTGGATGCGCTCGGAGGACCGTCGGGCCCGCCAGTTCGACCGCAAGGCGGAACGCGATGGCGGCGCGGAGCTCGAGGCGTACAACGCCTATCTCGCGAGCCTCCAGGAGCCGACGGATCCCGCGGACGGTCCCTCCGGGACGGCTCCGTCGGTCGATGCCGATACCACCGATGCAACCGGTGCACGCCTCGACGTCGACGCTGGCCCCGGCATCGAGACCGCCGCCACTGGCTGCGGGACCGACACCGCCACTGACCCCGGGGCCGACGCCGCTGACACCCCCGCGAGCCCGGAGGCCGACGCGGACGCGCCCTTGGGGTCGGTGCCGCCGGCGGGGCGCTCGGACGCGGACGAAGGACGTCGCCCGAGCCTGTGAGCAGGACCGAGAACCGGCCCGTGAAAGGCCCGGCCGGCCGGGCGCGTGAGCGCAGCGGCACCACGGCCGGGAACGACATCGGCGGCGGTCGCGAGAGGCGACCGCCGCCGATGAGGTCAGGGGCTCAGGGGAGGAACAGCGCAGTGCTCCTCGCCGTGCTCACAGGTGCTCACAGCCAGTCGCCGCGAGCCGCCTCCTTCTCTGCGCCGATCGTGGTGTCCGGGCCGTGCCCGGTATGCACCACGGTGTCCTCGGGCAGCGCGAACAGACGCTCCTTGACGGACTGCTCGATGGTCTCCCGCGAGGAGAACGAGCGCCCGGTCGCCCCGGGGCCGCCCTGGAACAGGGTGTCCCCGCTGAACAGAGCACCCAGCGCCTCGACGTAGTAGCAGGTCGAGCCGGGGGAGTGGCCCGGGGTGTGCAGAGCCTCGATGTCGACGCCGGCGATGGTGAACATGTCTCCATCGGTCACGTCGTCGTCCCAGGGCAGATCACCGTGGGTCAGCTGCCAGACCTCGCGGTCGGCGGGGTTCAGCAGCAGCGGCGCCTCGAGGTGCTCGGAGAGCTCCGGAGCCATCCGCACATGGTCGTCGTGCGCATGGGTGAGCAGGATGCCCACGCACTCGCGCTCGCCGATGAGATCGGAGACCGTCGTCAGATCGTGCGGGGCATCGAACACGACGCACTGCTCGTCGTCGCCGAGCACCCACACGTTGTTCTCGACCTCATGGGTCTCGCCGTCCAGGCTGAAGGTGCCTGCGGTGACGGCATGGTCCACACGCGCGCTCATCGGGCCACCTCCGCCACGGTGCGCAGGGTGTCGCCCTCATGGAGCGAATCCAGCGCCGTGTTCACCCCGGCCAGATCGGTACGGCCGGTCACGAAACGGTCCAGGGGGAGACGCCCCTGCAGGAACAGGTCCGTGAGATACGGGAAGTCCCGCTCGGGCAGGCAGTCCCCGTACCAGGAGGACTTCAGGGAACCGCCGCGGCCGAAGACGTCCAGCAGCGGCAGCGTGATCTCCACGTCCGGGCGGGGGACACCCACCAGGACCACGCGACCGGCGAGATCGCGCGCGTAGAACGCGGTCTCGTAGGTCTGCGGGATGCCGACGGCGTCGACCACGAGATCCGCGCCGTTGCCGTCGGTGAGCTCCTGGACCTTCTCCGCGACCTGCTGCGGGGAGAGATCCTTGGTGACCAGCGTGTGGGTGGCGCCCAGCTCCTTCGCGGCGGCGAGCTTCTTCTCGTCGACGTCCAGGCCGATGATCGTGGTGGCGCCCGCGAGCTTCGCGCCGGCGATCGCCGCGCAGCCCACGCCGCCCAGACCGATCACCGCGACGGACTCGCCGCGCTGCGCGGCACCGGTGTTGATCGCGGCGCCGATGCCCGCCATCACTCCGCAGCCCAGGAGCCCGGCGACCTCGGCCGGGGCGTCCTCGGAGACCTTCGTGCACTGGCCCTCGTGGACCAGCGTCTTCTCCGCGAAGGATCCGATGCCCAGAGCCGCGGTGAGCTCCGTGCCATCGGTGAGGGTCATGGGTCGGGAGGCGTTGTGGGTGTCGAAGCAGTACTGCTGCACACCCTTCTTGCATGCGCGGCACTCCCCGCAGACGGCACGCCAGTTCAGCACGACGTAGTCGCCGACCTCGACGTGGGTGACGGACTCACCGATCACGGAGACGCGACCGGCGGATTCGTGGCCCAGCAGGAACGGGAACTCGTCGTTGATGCCGCCGTCGCGGTAGGCGAGGTCGGTGTGGCACACGCCGGTGGCCTCGATGTCGACGATGACGTCGTGCGGCCCGGGATCCGGGATCACGATGTCGACCAGCTCGGCCGGCACCTTCTCGGAGCGGGCGACGACGCCCTTGACGGTCGTGGACATGGGGCCTCCTTCTTCCTCAGGACGAGGGTAGACAGTGTCCTGGCCAGGCTATGCGGTTTCGGTGCGGATCTCGCCTTTCCGGGGATCCTCGGAGCGGCACGTCTCCCACCGGGCGAGGCCGCACGGAGCCCTGGGACCTGTGGCATGCGCCGCCCTGGCGGGGCAGACCGCGCATTCCTCCTAGAATGGACCGCGGTACCCGTGCTCCGGTGCGGGCGGCCCACGCACCTTCCGCACCTCTCCGCACCCTTCAGGACGAAAGCGATACCCGTGTCCGACACATCCCCTGCGCCCGAGGCGCCCACGATCGACGAGGCGAGCATCGACGCCGCGATCGACGCCGCGCTCGCCGCGATCGCCGCTGCCCCCGACACCGCTGCGCTGAAGCGGGTGCGGATCGAGCACGTGGGCGACGCGAGCGTGCTGACCTCCGCCCACCGCGCCATCAAGGATCTGCCCAAGGAGCAGAAGGCCACCGCCGGCAAGCTCGTGGGGCAGGGCAAGGGCCGGGTGCAGAAGGCCCTCGCCGCCCGCCAGGAGGAGCTCGCCGCCGCCGAGGAGGAGGCCGCGCTCGCTGCGGAGACCGTCGACGTCACCCTCCCCACCGATCTGCGCCCCCGCGGCGCGACGCATCCTCTGACCACCCTGACCGATCGCATCAACGACTTCTTCGTCGGGATCGGCTGGGAGATCGCCGAGGGTCCGGAGATCGAATCCTCCTGGCTCAACTTCGATGCGCTCAACGCCGATCCGGAGCACCCCTCCCGCTCCCTCCAGGACACCCTGTACGTGGCCCCCGAGGGCTCCGGCATGCTGCTGCGCACCCAGACCTCCCCGGTCCAGATCCGCGCGATGATCGAACGCGGCGCCCCGCTGTACGTGGCATGTCCCGGAACCGTCTACCGCGCCGATGAGATCGACGCGACGCACTCGCCGATGTTCCATCAGGTCGAGGGCCTCGCGATCGACAAGGACCTCACGATGGCGCACCTCGTGGGCACCCTCGACGCCTTCGCCGCCCACCTCTTCGGCGGCGCGCCGATCACGCGCCTGCGCCCGAACCACTTCCCGTTCACGGAGCCCAGCGCCGAGATGGACTTCCGCTGCTTCCGCTGCGAGGCACGGCTGGGCCTGGATCACGACGCGGACCCGGACTGCCGGGTGTGCGGCGGCACCGGCTGGATCGAGATGGGCGGCTGCGGCATGGTCCACCCGAACGTGCTGCGTGCGGCCGGGGTGGACCCCGAGCAGTACCAGGGCTTCGCCTTCGGTCTCGGGATCGAGCGCCTTCTCATGCTCCGCAACGGCGTGGCGGACATGCGCGACATGGTGGAGGGCGACGTGCGCTTCTCCCAGCACTACGGTACGGAGATCTGAGATGCCCCGCATTCCCCTGACCTGGCTCGCCGAGCACACCGCTCTGGCTCCCGCCGCCTCCGCCCAGCAGGTCGCCACCGACCTCTCCCGCGTGGGTCTTGAGGAGGAGGCGCTGTTCGGCGCCCAGGTGACCGGCCCGCTCGTCGTCGGCCGCGTGCTCGAGCTCGTCAAGGAGCCGCAGAAGAACGGCAAGACCATCAACTGGGTGCGTGTGGACGTCGGCCCCGAGCACAACGAGGACGCCGACGACCCCAAGGACCCCCAGCCCGGCGAGGAACGTCCCAGCCGCGGCATCATCTGCGGTGCGCACAACTTCGTCGAGGGCGACCTCGTCGTGGTCTCCCTGCCCGGCACCGTGCTGCCCGGCGACTTCGCGATCGCCGCCCGCAAGACCTACGGACACGTCTCGGACGGGATGATCTGCTCCGGCGACGAGCTGGGTCTGGGCCCGGACCCCTCCGGCGAGGACGGCATCATCGTGCTGGGCCGCGGCCACGCCGAGGGCCTGACCGGTGAGCCCGGCGACGACGCGATCGCTCTGCTGGGGCTCGCCGACGAGGTCGTCGAGATCAACGTGACCCCGGACCGCGGGTACTGCTTCTCGATGCGCGGCGTCGCCCGCGAGTACTCCCACGCCACCGGCGCCTCCTACACGGACCCCGCCACGACCGTCGACGTCCCGCCGGCCGAGGCCGGCGGTGTCGCCGTGCAGCTGCATGACGACGCCCCGCTGCACGAGGTCGAGGGCTGCTCCCGCTTCGTCGCCCTCGAGGTGCACGGCGTGGACCCGTCGGCGCAGACCCCGCGCTGGATGGCCCGACGCCTGACCCTCGCGGGCATGCGACCGATCTCGCTGATCGTCGACGTCACCAACTACGTGATGCTCGACCTCGGCCAGCCGCTGCACGCCTACGACGCCGACCGCGTCGTCGCCCCGATCGTGGTGCGCCGCGCCGCGCCGGGCGAGAAGCTCACCACCCTCGACGACGTCACACGCACGCTCGACCCCGGGGACCTGCTGATCACCGACAGCGAGGGAGGCGAGGGCGCCCGCGTGCTCGGCATCGCCGGCGTGATGGGCGGGGAGTCCACCGAGGTCTCCGCGACCACCGCGAACATCGTGCTCGAGGCGGCCACCTTCCACTCGATCTCGGTGGCCCGCTCCGCGCGCCGTCACCGCCTGCCCTCGGAGGCCTCCAAGCGCTTCGAGCGCGGGGTCGATCCGCTCCTGCCGCGGGTGGCCGCCTATCGCGCCGCGCAGCTCATCACCGAATACGGCGGCGGCCAGGTCTCCGAGCGGATCACCGACGAGGGCGGGGCACCGGCGGCCGGGACGGGCACCGCGATCTCGCTCCCGATCGGCGCCGCCGAGCGCGTGGTCGGCATCGCCTACACCCCGCAGCAGGTGCGCGAGAGCCTCGAGAAGATCGGCTGCGTGGTCGAGGACGGGCCCGAGGACACGCTCGCGGTCACCCCGCCGAGCTGGCGCCCGGATCTCGCCATCCGCGAAGACCTGATCGAGGAGATCGCGCGCCTGGTCGGCTACGCGGAGATCCCCTCCGTGCTGCCGACGGCGCCCGGCGGCCGCGGCCTCACCCGCGCCCAGCAGTCCCGGCGCGCGGCGAACCGCGCGCTCGCCGAGGCCGGACTCGTCGAGGTCACCTCCTACCCGTTCGTCGGCGAGGGCATCTTCGACGCCCTGCACTACGAGGCCGAGGACGGTCGCCGCAACGCGGTGCGCCTGCTGAACCCGCTCTCCGACGACGAACCGCTGATGCGCTCCTCGCTCCTGCAGACCCTCCTGCCGGTGGCGCGGCGGAATCTCGGCCGCGGCGAGGAGTCGGTGGCGATCTTCCAGCTCGGCACCACCTCGATCTCGCGCGGCGAGAACGCCCGTGCGCGGGTCCCCGCCGCCGCGCAGCGTCCCAGCGACGAGGACCTCGAGGCCACGCTGTCCGCACTGCCGGTCCAGACGCGCGCCCTGGCGGCCGTCGTGGGCGGAGCGTCCGGGCCGGACTCATGGCAGGGAGAGGTCCCGCCGTGGGGCTGGACCGACGCGCTCGACCTGGCTCGTCGCGCGGCCGCCGCTGTCGGCGCCCGGCTCGAGGTGCGCCAGATCGAGCTCGCCCCCTTCCACCCCGGTCGCGCCGGCGAGCTGCGGGTCCTCGCGGCCGACGGCACGAGCACCGTGGTCGGCCATGCCGGTGAGCTGCATCCGGCCGTGGTCGCCCAGTTCGATCTGCCCGCGCGCACCAGCGCCCTGGAGCTCGATCTCGAGGCTGTCATCGACTCCGCCCCGACCGTGGTCGCGGCGGAGCCCGTGCCGACCTACCCGGTCGCCAAGGAGGACTTCGCCTTCGTGGTCGACGAGGACGTTCCCGCCGCAGCGGTCGAGGCTGCGATCGTGGTGGGCGTCGGCGATCTCGCCGAGTCCGTGCACCTGTTCGACGTCTTCACCGGCGAGCAGATCGGCGAGGGCAAGAAGTCGCTCGCCTTCGCGGTCCGCCTCCGGTCCGCCGAGGGCACTCTCACGGCCGAGCAGATCGGGGCGGCGCGCACGCGCTGCATCGCTGCGGTCGACACAGCCGTCGGGGGAGTCCTGCGGGCGTGAGGGGTGCGGGCCCTGGCACGGGTCGTCGATCGTTCACGGATCGACGGCCCGCGTCGAGTCCTGCAGGATCGGTGTCGAGCGCCACGGCGACGGCGTCGAGCGGGCTCGGATCGGCGAGCTATCGCGGGCTCAGCCTCGACGTGGGACGCAAGGCCTTCACGGCCGGCGCCGTCGTGCGGCTCATCGATCGCCTCAGCGAACTCGGGTTCACGGCCCTGCATCTGCACCTCACCGAGACCCACCGGGTCGGGGTGCGGCTGCCCGGCTTCGAGGAGCTCGCCGCGGAGGATGCCTGGGACGCGGACGATGCGACCCGGATCGTCGAGGCGGCGGAGAGGGCCGGTATCGCCCTGGTGCCCGAGATCGACCTGCCCTCCCATGCCGCAGCCCTCCTCGTCGGGCGTGAGTATCTGCGGCTCGTGGACCGCCACGGCGTCGTGCACGAAGACAGGCTGGACATCTCGCAGCCCGAGGCGCTCACCTTCGCACTCGGACTGCTCGAGGCGGCCTCCGCGCTGTTCCCCGGAGACGCGATCCATCTCGGCGGAGACGAGTTCTTCGGTGCGCCCTGGGAGGACGACGATGCTCGAGACCCCGAGCGCTTCCCGGCCCTGGTGGAGCATGCCCGCACCGAGATCGGCCCCGATGCCACGGCGATGGACTCCTTCGCCCTGTTCACGAATGCTCTCGCGGCCTGGGCGCTCGAACAGGACCGAGTCCCGATGCTCTGGAACGACCACGTCGTCCCGGCAGCAGACGGGCCGCTGGTGCCGATCCGGACCGACGTGGTGCTCGACGTGTGGATCCGCTGGCGGGAGTGGACGCCGTCGGCGCAGGACTACCTTGACTCCGGCTATCGCCTGGTGAACTCGAACGGGGACCTGCTGTATTTCGTGCTCTCCGCGGACGGGGTCCCCGAGCCCCACGGCCGACGACGATTCGGGCTCCTCGAATCCGCGTTCGCCCCTCGCCGTTTCATGGGTCTCGCCGCGCAGAACCTCCATCACGATGTGCCGGAGGTGCCCGCCGGAGTTCCCGACACCGTCCTCGGCGCATCCATGTCCGTGTGGTGCGACAGCCCTGATGCCCTGGCGGAAGCTGAGATGTTCGAGCTCCTCGACACCTGGCTGGTGCCGTTCGCACGAGTGATGGGAGCGGAACGGCACCCGGTCCAGACCTGGCACTAATCCGGTTAAGTAGTTAGGGTCACAGCGGGCGCAGACGCCCTGCCCGTCGGGCACTGACCGATCATCGAACCGGAGGAGACCCCATGGCAACCATCACCCGCAGAAGGATGCTCGCGGGAGCGGGCGGCCTCGCTCTCGCAGGCTTCGGCACGGGAGCTCTCGCCGAGACAGCGCAGGCGGCTCGCTTCAAGGACCCGGGACGCACGACCTCCATCGCCTATATCGAGGTCAACGAGAATTCGCTGCTCAACGTGGGCGAGTACACGCTCGACGACGGGACTGCAGCCTTCGACATCGCCGTGATCTTCGCGGCGAACATCAACTACGACGGGGAGAACGCCTACCTGTCCTTCAACGAGAGCGTCCAGCACGTGCTGGACAACGCCGACACGATGGTGCGTCCGCTCCAGGAGATGGGCATCAAGGTCACCCTCTCCATCCTCGGCAACCACCAGGGAGCGGGTTTCGCGAATTTCCCGGACCGGCACGCCGCCGATCGCTTCGCCCAGCAGGTGGCGGCAGCCGTTCGACGCTACGGTCTCGACGGCGTCGATCTCGACGACGAGTGGGTGGAGTACGGAGAGAACGGGACGGGCCAGCCGAACGCCCACTCGTTCGTCCACCTCGTGCAGGCGATGCGGGCACGCATGCCCGCCTCACTGATCACCTTCTACGTGATCGGCCCTGCCGCTGAGAACACGGTGCATCACGGCCATCGGGTGGGGGACATGCTCGACTATGCGTGGAACCCCTACTACGGGACGTTCCAGGACTTCGAGGTGCCCGGTCTGCCCCGGTCGAGGTATGGGGCCGCAGCCGTGGACCTGGGCCCCGAGGGGGAGCCCACGCCGGAACTCGTCCGAGATCTCGCCACCAGGACGGCGGAGGGCGGCTACGGCGCTTTCGTGACCTACGAGCTGCAGGACGGCGACCAGTCCGAGCTCGTCTCAGCGTTCACCGAGCCGCTCTACGGCAGTCCGGCGCACGTCGGCTGAACAGTCCGGCGCACGCCACCTGAACAGTCCGGCGCACGTCGGCTGAGCAGCCCGGGGCACGCCACCTGCGCAGGGTGGTGGGGCGGGGATGAGACGTGCCGGCACACCGCGGCCCGGTCGCGCCGGCGTGAATCGTCGCGCCGAGATCGGCCCCGCACCCCGTGGAGGGCGGGGCCGATCGCCGGGAGGCGAACTCGCGTCGCTCAGGGTGCCGTGGGCGCGGCGTCCGACACGGTGCGGATCATGTTGTTGTATCCGTCCACGCGGGGGAAGTAGTCGATCTCGGTGGCTTCTTTCAGCCCCGACCACTTCTTCGTCGTGAACATCCCGCCTGCGCCGTTGGACTGCACCGGAATGTACGGTGCGTCGTCCGCGACGGCCTGCTGCAGCACCTGGCAGTATCCGATGATCGCGTCGACATCATCCGGCGGTGTCGTGGTGATCGCCACGATCGCCTCCTCCGCCTCCTCCGCCTCGTCCGGCATCTCCCATCGTCCGTAGTTGCCGTCGGCGGTGTCGTCCCCGACGTCGAAGAGCTTCGAGCGCTTGTACATCGTGAAGGCCTGGAATGCGCCCCCGGCGGCGTTGGTGGTCCACAGCGAGAGCTCGTAATCGCCCTTCGCCTGGGCGGGCCCGAACACATCAGGAGGAAGCGGCGTGAAGGCGATGTCCAGACCGAGGTTCTTCAACCACTGATCCACGATGATCGGCATCGTCGTCATCTCGGCAGGGTTGTCGTTCTGGATGTGGAGCTTCAGCGGGAACTCCTCGCCATCCTTCTCGAGGTTGCCGTTGTCGTTGACGGTCCAGCCGGCGTCGGCCAGCTCCTTCTTCGCGGCATCGACATCGGGTGACGAAACCACGGTAGAACGTTTGACTGAGCGTTCTGGAGGTCGCCTTCGAGGAGGGAGTGGTCGACGGAACCGCTGTGCACAACTCGTCATAGGGGGCGTGGCGGTAGAGGTGGGCGTGGTGGCCGGTGGGTCGGGGGTCGGTGTGGACGGGCGCACCCGCAGACCGTGCGGATGGCAGGCGCGACGTGACGGACTTCCCTGAGGCCGGCGCGGTCAGAACTGGCTGAACATGCATGGTCCTGTATATACTTCCGGCATGACTTCCTCATCGGACGCCCCCGTCTCCACTGCCGGCGCCGCCGCCACCCGGGCGGGTCGCGCCGCGCGCCTGCCCCGTGTCGCCGTGGTCGGCGCGTCCGGATACGCCGGGGGAGAGGCCCTGCGCCTGCTCTCGGCGCACCCGGGGGTCGAGATCGCCACCGTCGCCGCGCACTCGAGCGCGGGGAAGCGGCTGAGCGAGGTCGCCCCGCACATCGACCTCGGCCACGACACGGTGCTGCAGGAGACCACGGTCGAGACCCTCTCGGGTCATGACGTCGTGGTCCTCGCGCTGCCGCACGGGCAGTCCGGGCAGATCGCGGCCGCCCTGCGCGCCGAGGACCCGGACGTGCTCGTGCTCGACCTGGGAGCGGACCACCGGCTCGAGAGCGCCGAGGACTGGGCCGAGTATTACCGCAGCGAGCACTCCGGCACGTGGACCTACGGGATGCCCGAGCTCCCGCTGGCGGACGGCACCCGCCAGCGAGATCAGATCGTCGGCTCTCGGGAGATCGCGGTGCCCGGCTGCAACGCCACGGCAGTCTCCCTCGCCCTGGCTCCGCTGGTGCGCGCCGGTCTCGTCGACGCCTCCCGGCTGAGCGCCGTGCTCCCGGTCGGCTACTCCGGGGCCGGCCGGTCGGCCAAGCAGCATCTGCTGTTCGCAGAGGCCTCCGGAAGCGCTGCCCCCTACGCCGTCGGCGGCAGCCACCGCCATGTGCCCGAGGTGCTGCAGAACCTTCGTCGTGCCTCGGGCGCGGAGGGCCTGCGCCTCACCTTCACCCCGGTCCTGGTGCCGATGAGCCGCGGCATCCTCGCCGTCGTGAACGCCCCGGTCCCCGACGGCACCACCACCGCGGATCTGCTCGCGGCGCTCAGCGCGGACTACGCCGAGGAGCGCTTCCTCACCGTGCTGCCCGAGGGCGTCTTCCCCACGACCGGCGAGGTCGCCGGGGCGAACGTGATCCGTCTGGGCGCGGCCGTGGACCGCCACAGCGGCCAGGCCACCGTGATCGCCGCGATCGACAACCTGGTCAAGGGCACCGCTGGCGCGGCCATCCAGTCGATGAACCTCGCGCTCGGCCTGCCCGAGGGCACCGGCCTGTCGCGCACCGCGCTCGCTCCCTGAGCCACCGGATCGGCCGCGGCCCGTCCCGTCGGGACCCGTCGGCCGCTCCTCGTGCCCACGCGCGGTCCGCGTCGTGCCCGCGCTCCGCCCCGATCCCGCCCACGTCTTCGCCTTCACGCTTCCCCCGCCGTTCCCCCAGGAGCCCCACATGACCATCACCCGCCCTCGCGGCTTCCGGGCCGTCGGCCTCGTCGCCGGCATCAAGTCCAGCGGCGCGGAGGACCTCGCCCTCGTCGTCAACGACGGGCCGCGCGACACCGCCGCCGCCGTCTTCACCTCGAACCGGGTGCAGGCCGCGCCGGTGGTCTGGTCCCGCCAGGCCGTGGCCGACGGCCGCGCCCGCACCGTGGTCCTGAACTCCGGCGGCGCCAACGCCTGCACCGGGCCCGACGGCTTCGCCGACACCCACCGCACGGCGGAGCATCTCTCCGGGCTCCTCGGCATCTCCGCCCAGGACGTGCTGGTCTGCTCGACCGGCCTGATCGGGGAGCGGCTGCCGATGGATCCGCTGCTGGCCGGGATCACCGCCGCGACCGAGCAGCTCTCCTCCGGTGACGAGGCCGATGCCGCCGCGTCCCGCGCGATCATGACCACGGATTCGGTGCCGAAGACCGCCGAGGCCACCACCGCCTCCGGCGTGGTCGTCGGCGGGATGGCGAAGGGTGCGGGCATGCTCGCGCCACAGCTCGCCACGATGCTCGTCGTGCTCACCACGGACGCGGACGTCGACGCCGCCACGGCCGACGCTGCCCTGCGCGGCGCGACCGCGACGACCTTCGACCGGGTCGACTCCGACGCCTGCATGTCCACCAACGACACCGTGATCCTGCTGGCCTCCGGTGCGAGCGGCATCGCCGTGGAGGCCGATGAGCTCGCAGAGGCCGTGCGCGCCGTCAGCGCGGATCTCGCCCGCCAGCTGGTGGCCGACGCCGAGGGTGCGAGCCACGACGTCCACGTCGTCGTCCGGTCCGCGACCACCGAGCAGGCGGCGCTCGCCGTGGCCCGCGAGATCGCCCGTTCCAACCTGGTCAAGGCCGCGATCTTCGGCAACGACCCGAACTGGGGGCGCATCGTCGCCGCCGCGGGCTGCGTGCCCGAGGCCGTCGCCCCCTTCGACGTCGACCACCTGTCGGTCACCGTCAACGGCGTCGAGGTGTGCCGCGCCGGCGGTGCGCACCGCGACCGCTCCGAGGTGGACATGACCCCGCGTGAGACCCTCATCGAGGTCGACCTCGGCGCCGGCTCCGCGACCGGCGACATCTGGACCAACGACCTCACCCACGACTACGTCGAAGAGAACAGCGCCTACTCCTCATGAACAGCTCTCCCACCGGGAAGAACCCGCTCGCCGAGCTCACGACCGCCCAGGCGGACGCCCGTGCGAAGTCCGAGATCCTCATCGAGGCGCTGCCCTGGATGCAGCGCTTCATGGGGAAGATCGTCGTGGTCAAGTACGGCGGCAACGCGATGATCGACGACGACCTGCGGCGTGCCTTCGCCGCCGACATGGTCTTCATGCGCCATGCCGGCATTCACGTGGTCGTCGTCCACGGCGGCGGCCCGCAGATCAACGCGATGCTGCAGCGCGTGGGCGTGGACAGCGAGTTCCGCGGTGGCCTGCGGGTGACCGACGCCGAGACGATGGACATCGTCCGCATGGTGCTGGTGGGCCAGGTGGGCCGTGAGCTCGTGGGCCTGGTCAACGAGCACGGCCCCTACGCGATCGGGATGTCCGGTGAGGACGCCCGGTTGTTCTCGGCCCGTCGGCGGGGCACGGTGGTCGACGGCGAGGAGCTCGACCTCGGGCACGTCGGCGCCGTCACCCAGGTGCGGCCCGAGTCCATCCAGGATCTGCTGGACGCCGGCCGCATCCCGGTGGTCTCGTCGATCGCCCCGGAGATCGACGAGAACGGCCGCCCCACCGGCGCCGTGCTGAACATCAACGCCGATCTCGCCGCCGCTGCTCTCGCCGCCGGGCTGGACGCCGAGAAGCTCGTCGTCCTCACCGACGTCGAGGGGCTCTACGGTGACTGGCCGGATCGCGACTCCCTGATCCCCGAGGTCTCCGCGAGCGAGCTGCGGGCCATGCTGCCCTCGCTCACCGCCGGGATGATCCCCAAGGCGGAGTCGCTGCTGGACGCGGTCGACGCCGGGGTGCGCACGGCCGCGATGATCGACGGAAGGATCGAGCACGCAGTGCTGCTCGAGGTGTTCACCGCCAAGGGTGTGGGCACGATGGTGAGGAGGGACGACTATGTCTGAGGAAACGTCTGAGCAGGGAACGACCGCCCCCGTCGAGGGCCTCGACACCCGGTACCGCGACGCCCTGCTGCCCGTGTTCGGCACGCCGCAGAAGATCCTCGCCCGCGGCGAGGGCGTGCGCGTCTGGGACACCGACGGCACGGAGTACCTCGACCTGCTCGCCGGCATCGCGGTGAACACTCTGGGCCACGCCCATCCGGCGATCCTCTCCGCGCTGAGCAAACAGGCCGAGACCCTCGGCCACGTCTCGAACTTCTTCGCGAGCGCTCCGCAGATCGAGCTCGCCGAGAAGCTGCTGGACCTGGCCGAGGCGCCCGCCGGCTCCGCCGTGTTCTTCGCGAACTCGGGCACCGAGGCTAACGAGGCGGCCTTCAAGCTCGCCCGCCGCACCGGACGACCGCGCATCCTCGCGCTGTCGAACTCCTTCCACGGCCGCACCATGGGTGCGCTCGCACTCACCGCGAAGGAGGCCTACCGGGCACCCTTCGAGCCCCTGCCCGGCGGCGTCGAGTTCGTGCCGGCCGGTGACGTGGAGGCGCTCGCCGCGGCCCTCGCTCCCGGGGACGTCGCCGCTGTGTTCGCCGAGCCCATCCAGGGCGAGGCGGGAGTGCAGCCGCTGGGCACCGAGTACCTGCAGGCGCTGCGTCGCCTCACCCGCGAGCACGGCACCCTGCTGATCCTCGACGAGGTCCAGACCGGCATCGGTCGCACCGGTCACTGGTTCGCCCACCAGGCGGTCCCGCACGTCCAGCCCGACGTGATGACTCTTGCCAAGGGTCTCGGCGGCGGGTTCCCGATCGGCGCCATGGTCACCTTCGGCCAGGAGGTCCATGACCTCCTGGAGCCGGGCCAGCACGGCACCACTTTCGGCGGCAATCCGCTGGCCTGCGCGGTGGGCCTCGCCGTGCTCGGCACGATGTGGGAGGAGGATCTGCTCTCGCACGTGCGCACGGTGGGCGCCCAGTTCTCGGCCGACGTGCTCGCCCTCGACCACCCTCTGGTCACCGAGGTGCGCGGGGCGGGCCTGCTGCTCGGCATCGGGCTGGATGCCCCGATCGCCCAGCAGGTCGCCGCTGCGGCCCTCGAGGCCGGTTTCATCGTCAACGCCCCGAATCCGTCGACGCTGCGGCTGGCGCCCGCGCTGATCATCACGCAGGCGGATCTGGACACGTTCGTCGCCGCCCTGCCCGGACTGCTCGGGGCTGCGGCTCCCGAAGGAGAGAACTGATATGCCCCGCCACTTCCTGCGCGACGACGACCTCAGCCCTGCCGAGCAGAAGGAGGTCCTCGCGCTCGCCCTCGAGCTCGCCGAGGATCGCTTCGCCCAGCGGCCGCTCGAGGGCCCCCGCACCGTCGCGGTCCTGTTCGACAAGTCCTCGACCCGCACGCGGGTCTCCTTCGCGACCGGGGTCGCCGAGCTCGGCGGCAGCCCTCTCGTGATCGACGCCGGCTCCAGTCAGCTGGGACGTGGCGAGTCCGTCGCGGACACCACCCAGGTGCTGACCCGCATGGTCTCCGCGATCGTGTGGCGCACCTTCGGGCAGGAGCGGATCGAGGAGATGGCGGCGCACGCCACCGTGCCCGTCGTCAACGCCCTGACGGACGAGTTCCATCCCTGCCAGATCCTCGCCGACTTGCAGACCATCGCCCAGCACACCGGCGGTCTGGCCGAGGGCGAGGCGGCGCTCGCCGGCCGGTCGATGGCCTATCTCGGCGACGGGGCGAACAACATGTCCCACTCCTACCTGCTCGGCGGCGCGACCGCCGGGATGGATGTGCGGATCGGCGCCCCTGCCTCCCATCACCCCGATCCCGAGGTGCTCGCCCGGGCCGAGGAGATCGCCGCGGCCACGGGCGGCAGCATCACCGTGACCGAGGACCCGCGCGAGGCCGTCGCCGGGGCCACCGCCGTCATCACCGACACCTGGGTGTCGATGGGGCAGGAGGGCGAGGACGGTCGGGGCGAGGAGACCTTCTCCCCGTACCAGGTCACCGACGAGCTCATGGAGCTCTCCGGCGGCGTCTTCCTGCACTGCCTGCCCGCGTACCGGGGCAAGGAGGTGGCCGCGTCGGTCATCGACGGTCCCACCTCGGTGGTCTGGGACGAGGCGGAGAACCGCCTGCACGCCCAGAAGGCGCTGCTGGCCTGGCTCCTCACGCATCCCGACGAGCGGACTGCGGAGCATGCCGTGCCGCTCGAGGGCCGACGATGAGCGATCAGCGGCGGGCCCTCGCGCAGACCAAGACCTCGCGGCAGCAGCGCATCGTGCAGGTGCTGACCCACCAGGAGGTCTCCTCCCAGTCGCAGCTCGCGCAGCTGCTGACCGCGGAGGGGATCGAGGTCACGCAGGCCACGCTGTCCCGGGATCTGGTCGAGCTGCAGGCGGAGAAGGTGCGCGGCTCCGCGGGCAGCCTGGTCTACCGGCTGCCTCCCGAGGGCGGCACGGCTCGTCCCGCCGGACCGCCGGCCGAGAACGAGCTGCTCGAGGCCCGCCTGCCGCGTCTGGCCGAGGGACTTCTCGTCTCCGCGGAGGCGAGCGGGAACCTCGTGGTGGTGCGCACGCCCCCGGGAGGTGCGCAGTATCTCGCCTCGGCCATGGACAGATCGGTCATGCCCGATGTCCTCGGTACGATCGCGGGAGACGACACCGTGCTGCTCGTCGCCCGGGATCCCTCGGGCGGGGACCGGCTCGCCGCCCGTCTGCTGGACCTGGCCGACGGCCGACGGGACGCCGCCGAGGCAGCGACCCCCGAGCCGGAGGCCGCGGCCCGGCCTCACCGCACGGAGCCGCCGCACCCGCCTCGGTAGCTCGGCACAGACCAGCACAGACGTGCACAGACCAGCACAGACCAGCATCGACCAATACGGACCTGCACGACCTGACCGGACAGTTTTCCCTCGCGGCGCCGGCCCTGCCGCGCCCCGCACGACCCATCGAACTCGACTAGGAGCACTCTCGTGACCGAACGCATCGTCCTCGCCTACTCCGGCGGACTCGACACCTCCGTGGCCATCGGCTGGATCCACGACGCCACCGGCGCCGACGTCATCGCCTGCGCGGTGGACGTCGGCCAGGGCGGCGAGGACCTCGAGGTCATCCGCCAGCGCGCCCTGGACTGCGGCGCCGTCGAGGCCTACGTGGCCGACGCCCGCGACGAGTTCGCCGAGGAGTACTGCATGGCAGCCCTCAAGGCCAACTCGCTGTACATGGACGCCTACCCGAACGTCTCGGCGATCTCCCGCCCGGTGATCACCAAGCACCTGGTGAAGGCCGCCAAGAAGTTCGGCGCCACCACCGTCGCCCACGGCTGCACGGGCAAGGGCAACGACCAGGTGCGCTTCGAGGTCTCGATCACCTCGCTCGCTCCGGAGCTGAAGTGCATCGCACCGGTGCGCGACCTCGCCCTGACCCGCGACAAGGCGATCGAGTACGCCGAGCGCAAGGGCCTGCCCATCGAGACCACGAAGCACAACCCGTTCTCGATCGACCAGAACGTGTGGGGCCGCGCCATCGAGACCGGCTTCCTCGAGGACATCTGGAACGAGCCCACCAAGGACATCTTCAGCTACACCGACGACCCGGCGTTCCCGCCGGTCGCCGACGAGGTCGTCATCTCCTTCGAGCGCGGCGTCCCCGTCGCGATCGACGGCCGCCCGGTCACCCCGCTCGAGGCCATCCAGGAGATGAACCGTCGCGCCGGCGCCCAGGGCATCGGCCGCATCGACATCGTCGAGGACCGCCTGGTGGGCATCAAGTCCCGCGAGGTCTACGAGGCCCCCGGTGCGATGGCCCTGATCACCGCGCACCAGGAGCTGGAGCGCGTCACTCTCGAGCGCGAGCAGGCCCGCTTCAAGCGGACCGTCGGCGATCGCTGGTCCGACCTGGTCTACGACGGCCAGTGGTTCTCGCCGCTGAAGAAGTCCCTGGACGCCTTCATCGACGACACCCAGCTGTACGTGAACGGCGACATCCGCATGGTGCTGCACGGCGGTCGCGCCACCGTGACCGGACGTCGCTCGGAGACGGGCCTGTACGACTTCAACCTCGCCACGTACGACGAGGGCGACACCTTCGACCAGGGCAGCGCCCGCGGCTTCATCGACATCTACGGCCTGGCCGCGAAGCAGGCTGCGGCCCGCGACGTCACGTTCGGCAACGGCGAGGACCTCTCGACCGCCGACGGGGAGGACGCATGACCTCGGACGGCACCGTCCCGGGCGTGAACGGCGCGGCCGGCGCGAACGGCGCGGTCGACGGCGTCCCGACGCCGGGCGACGTCTCGGCGGCGCAGGAGCGCGCCTCGCTGTGGGGCGGACGCTTCGGCACCGGTCCGGCGGCGGCGCTCGCCGCGCTCTCGAAGTCCACGCACTTCGACTGGCGCCTGGCGCAGTACGACCTGCGGGGCTCCAAGGCCCACGCGAACGTGCTGCACACCGCCGGTCTGCTGACCGACGACGAGCTGACGGGGATGCAGGACGCCCTGGACCAGCTCGCCGCGGACGTCGCCTCCGGCGATTTCGTCGCCGCTCCCGATGACGAGGACGTGCACACCGCCCTCGAGCGGGGGCTCATCGAGCGGGCCGGGGGAGACCTCGGGGGCAAGCTGCGCGCCGGTCGCTCCCGCAACGACCAGATCGCCACCCTGATCCGCCTGTTCCTCCGCGATCGTGCCCGCACCGTCGGCGACCAGGTCCTGGACCTGGTCGACGTGCTCCTGGCCCGCGCCGTCGAGGTCCACGGGGTGCCGATGCCGGGGCGCACGCATCTCCAGCACGCCCAGCCCCTGCTGCTGAGCCACCACCTGCTGGCCCATGCCTGGCCGCTGCTGCGTGACGTGGAGCGGCTGCGGGACCTGGACCGTCGGGCGGCGGTCTCGCCCTACGGCTCCGGTGCGCTCGCCGGATCGAGCCTGGGCCTGGATCCGCAGGCCGTCGCGGCCGAGCTCGGCTTCGACGACTCGGTGTGGAACTCGATCGACGGGACCGCCTCGCGGGACCTGACCGCGGAGTTCTCCTTCGTCCTGGCGATGATCGGCATCGACCTGTCACGCCTGGCCGAGGAGGTCATCCTGTGGAACACGAAGGAGTTCTCGTTCATCACCCTGGACGACTCCTTCTCCACCGGCTCGTCGATCATGCCGCAGAAGAAGAACCCGGACATCGCCGAGCTCGCGCGCGGCAAGGCCGGACGCATCGTCGGCGACCTGGTCGGGCTGCTGACCACGCTGAAGGCGCTGCCGCTCGCGTACAACCGCGATCTGCAGGAGGACAAGGAGCCGGTCTTCGACCAGGTCGACTCCCTGGACCTGGTGCTGCCGGCGTTCACCGGGATGATGGCCACGCTCGTGTTCCACACCGAGCGCATGGCGGAGCTGGCGCCGCAGGGATTCTCGCTGGCCACCGACATCGCCGATCACCTGGTGCGCCAGGGCGTGCCCTTCCGCCAGGCCCACGAGATCTCGGGCGCCTGCGTGAAGGTCGCGGAGGATCAGGACAAGGAGCTGTGGGACCTCACGGACGCCGAGTTCGCCGAGATCTCCGAGCACCTGGACTCCACCGTGCGCGAGGTGCTCACCGTGGACGGCTCGATCGCCTCGCGCGACGCCAAGGGCGGAACCGCTCCGGCGCGCGTGGCCGAGCAGGAGCAGGCGGTCTCCGAGACCCTCACCGCACTGCGGGCCTTCACCCGCGAGCAGTGAGCTGATCCCGCCGGTGCCGACCTCTGTGCCGGGCCCGTGAGCCCGACCGCCGGACCAGGTACCCGAGCTGCGGCCGACGACTCCTGAGGTCGTCGGCCGCAGCGCCGTCCGGACGTCGTCCCGTGGTCCGAACCTGCCGCGCGAGCGCCGATCTGTGACAATGACGCACGACGCTCTTCCCGAGAGTCGTTGATCCGGCTGCCGCGCCGACGCCCCGTCGGCCCGCAGCCTCACCGAATCCGGCACACCGTGCCCCGCAGAGAGGAAACTGATCGATGCAGACCGTCCTGGACGAGCTCGCCTGGCGAGGACTCGTCGTGCAGACCACCGGGCGTGAGGCGCTCGGCAGCGCTCTGGCGGACGGACCGATCAGCCTGTATTGCGGCTTCGACCCGACTGCCGCCTCCCTGCACGTCGGTCACCTGACCCAGGTGCTCACCATGCGCCGCTTCCAGCTCGCCGGGCACAAGCCCTACGCTCTCGTGGGCGGTGCGACCGGACTCATCGGTGATCCCCGCATGTCGGGGGAGCGGGTGCTGAACGACGAGAGCGTCGTCGCCGGCTGGGTGGGGACCCTGCGGGACCAGATCTCGCGTTTCCTCGACCTGGACGGTGAGTTCGGCGTGCAGATGGTCAACAACCTCGACTGGATCGGGGGGATGAGCGCGCTGGAGTTCCTGCGCGACATCGGCAAGCACTACCGCATGGGCACCATGCTCGCGAAGGAGACCGTCGCGCGTCGCCTCTCGAGCGATGAGGGCATCAGCTACACCGAGTTCAGCTACCAGGTGCTCCAGGGGCTGGACTTCCTCGAGCTGAACCGCCGCCACGGGGTCTCGCTCCAGTTCGGCGGGAACGACCAGTGGGGCAACCTGCTCTCGGGCGTCGACCTGATCCATAAGGTGGAGGGGAAGGACGCCCATGCGCTGACGACGCCGCTGGTCACCAAGGCGGACGGCCAGAAGTTCGGCAAGAGCGAGGGCGGCGCGGTGTGGCTCGATCCCGAGCTCACCAGCCCGTACGCCTTCCACCAGTTCTGGCTGAACGCCGCCGACGCGGACGTCGTGAACTACCTGCGGTACTTCTCGTTGCGCGGCCAGGACGAGATCGCCGAGCTCGAGCAGGCGACCATCGAGGCCTCCCACCAGCGTGCTGCGCAGCGTGCCCTGGCCGATGAGCTGACCACGCTGGTCCACGGCGAACAGGCCACTGCCCAGGCGACGGCCGCCGCCGCCGTGCTGTTCGGGCGCGGGGACGTGCGCGAGCTCGACGAGTCCACGGTCGTCTCGATCTCCCGGGAGCTCCCCACCGCGCAGCTGGCTCCGACCTCGCCCCTGGTGGACGCCTTCGTGGAGTCGGGGATCGTGCAGTCCAAGGGTGCCGCGCGTCGCGGGGCCGACGAAGGGGGCCTCTCGGTCAACGGACAGAAGGTCTCCGCCGACGACCTGTCCCAGGAGATCGGGGATCTCGACGCCCTTCCGGGTCGACACCTGCTCCTGCGCCGCGGCCGCAAGAACGCCGCCATGGTCCGCCTCGACGGCTGACCATGACGCCCGTCGAACGCCCCGGTATCCCTGCATCAGGGAGGCCGGGGCGTTCTGCGTCGTCCCGGCGCGAGCGCGGCGGAGCGGGTCGTGCCGGCTCTCGGGCGAGCACGAGCGCGCCCCCGCAGAGCTGCGGGAAGCCCGCCCTGCTCTCTCGGGACGCCCGCAGCGCGTGTAAATGCCATGGGCGAGTACCGCGCAGCAACTCCTCGTGACCCCACTCTCAAACGTGGATCACATCAGCACTCCGGAGCGCTTTCCCAGAGACCAGAAACGCGCAGTGACCTGCAGTGATGGTGCTTGTCGGTGCTGTCGAACCGGACGATTTCCGGGTTTGCCCGCCGGGCCGGTGGCGCGTAATGTTCTTTCTTGTCAGCAGCGAGGACGCAGACGCGAAAGGCCGAGAGGTTCCCCCGGGAGCAGCGGCACGGAGCGGATGAGGAGACGCTGAAGACCCGGACTCCCGGGAAACCAGGAGAACGGCCGTGACCAGCTCACTGGGACGATCGCATAGCGATCCGACCGAGGCGCAGGACACACGGAGCGGAGTTGGACCGGACCGCGAAGATCTGCTAGAGTAGTGACTCGCGCCGGGCCGACGAAGACAAGTAGTCGCCCGCCGGTTGATCCGGAAGGCGCACCCGAGCCTCTGACTCACGCCGCTGATAGCGGCGAGATGACGATGTGCGCGTGTTGTTTGATATCTCAATAGCGTGTCTGTTTGTTGATGCCATTATTTTGATGGCAAATTTTAACGGATGATACAGCAGTTATATGCTGGTTGTTTGTTGTTTGTCAGGATTTTTTCTATGTTTTCATGGAGAGTTTGATCCTGGCTCAGGACGAACGCTGGCGGCGTGCTTAACACATGCAAGTCGAACGATGACGACCGAGCTTGCTCGGTCTGATTAGTGGCGAACGGGTGAGTAACACGTGAGTAACCTGCCCCCCACTTCGGGATAACTTCGAGAAATCGTGGCTAATACCGGATATGAACTTCCGCCGCATGGTGGTTGTTGGAAAGTTTTTCGGTGGGGGATGGACTCGCGGCCTATCAGTTTGTTGGTGAGGTAATGGCTCACCAAGACGATGACGGGTAGCCGGCCTGAGAGGGCGACCGGCCACACTGGGACTGAGACACGGCCCAGACTCCTACGGGAGGCAGCAGTGGGGAATATTGCACAATGGGCGAAAGCCTGATGCAGCGACGCCGCGTGAGGGATGACGGCCTTCGGGTTGTAAACCTCTTTCAGTAGGGAAGAAGCGAGAGTGACGGTACCTGCAGAAGAAGCGCCGGCTAACTACGTGCCAGCAGCCGCGGTAATACGTAGGGCGCAAGCGTTGTCCGGAATTATTGGGCGTAAAGAGCTTGTAGGTGGCTTGTCGCGTCTGCCGTGAAAACCCGAGGCTCAACCTCGGGCGTGCGGTGGGTACGGGCAGGCTAGAGTGTGGTAGGGGAGACTGGAACTCCTGGTGTAGCGGTGAAATGCGCAGATATCAGGAAGAACACCGATGGCGAAGGCAGGTCTCTGGGCCATTACTGACACTGAGAAGCGAAAGCATGGGTAGCGAACAGGATTAGATACCCTGGTAGTCCATGCCGTAAACGTTGGGCACTAGGTGTGGGGGACATTCCACGTTTTCCGCGCCGTAGCTAACGCATTAAGTGCCCCGCCTGGGGAGTACGGCCGCAAGGCTAAAACTCAAAGGAATTGACGGGGGCCCGCACAAGCGGCGGAGCATGCTGATTAATTCGATGCAACGCGAAGAACCTTACCAAGGCTTGACATGGACCGGACGGCTGCAGAAATGTGGCTTTCTTCGGACTGGTTCACAGGTGGTGCATGGTTGTCGTCAGCTCGTGTCGTGAGATGTTGGGTTAAGTCCCGCAACGAGCGCAACCCTCGTTCCATGTTGCCAGCGCGTAATGGCGGGGACTCATGGGAGACTGCCGGGGTCAACTCGGAGGAAGGTGGGGACGACGTCAAATCATCATGCCCCTTATGTCTTGGGCTTCAAGCATGCTACAATGGTCGGTACAATGGGTTGCGAAACTGTGAGGTGGAGCGAATCCCAAAAAGCCGGCCTCAGTTCGGATTGGGGTCTGCAACTCGACCCCATGAAGTCGGAGTCGCTAGTAATCGCAGATCAGCAACGCTGCGGTGAATACGTTCCCGGGCCTTGTACACACCGCCCGTCAAGTCACGAAAGTCGGTAACACCCGAAGCCAGTGGCCCATCCTCGTGAGGGAGCTGTCGAAGGTGGGATCGGTGATTGGGACTAAGTCGTAACAAGGTAGCCGTACCGGAAGGTGCGGCTGGATCACCTCCTTTCTAAGGAGCATCACCAATTATGGTGGCCATTTTCCTGCCCGAGTGTGGTGGGGGTGGTTGCTCAAGGGTGGAACATCAACGGATAGGCGCTTCACCAGTCGGTGTGGCTTCTCTAGTACGACCTCTTCGGGGGTGTGGAACGAGGGGTTGCCGGGTGGTTCGAGGTGGAGACACGCTATTGGGTTATGAGGCTGCACGCAGTTCTCGGTTTGCTTGGTCACTGTGGTGGCTGGGGGAGTCGGGGATGTGTGGCTGGTCCTCCCTGATGCTGGTGCCGTGTATGCGGGCTGGTGTTGGTGTGGGGTTGTTTCTTGAGAACTACATAGTGGACGCGAGCATCATTGTAAGCAATTTTGAAGATTTTGTGTCTTTGTGTGTTGCCTAAGTTTTAAAGGGCGCACGGTGAATGCCTTGGCAAGAAGAGCCGACGAAGGACGTGGGAGTCTGCGAAAAGCCTCGGGGAGTTGACAACCGAACTGTGATCCGAGGATGTCCGAATGGGGAAACCCACCGCGAGTCATGTCGCGGTACCCGCCACTGAATGTATAGGTGGTGTGGAGGGAACGAGGGGAAGTGAAACATCTCAGTACCCTCAGGAAGAGAAAACAAATAGTGATTCCGTGAGTAGTGGCGAGCGAAATCGGAGGAGGCTAAACCTGGTCTGTGTGATACCCGGCAGGGGTTGCAGGTCAGGGGTTGTGGGACGTGTCTGGGTCGTCTGCCGGCGGTCCGACGTGTACGTGTTCTGGTAGTCGAAGTCGTGTTGAGTGCGACGGCGTAGAGGGTGTGACCCCCGTAGACGAAACTGGTTCATGGCGTGACGCTGTTCCCGAGTAGTACCGGACCCGTGAAATCCGGTGCGAATCTGCCAGGACCACCTGGTAAGCCTGAATACTACTTCTTGACCGATAGCGGACAAGTACCGTGAGGGAAAGGTGAAAAGCACCCCGGGAGGGGAGTGAAATAGTACCTGAAACCGTGCGCTTACAATCCGTCGGAGCCTTGAGGGGTGACGGCGTGCCTTTTGAAGAATGAGCCTGCGAGTTAGTGGTCGGTGGCGAGGTTAACCCGTGTGGGGTAGCCGTAGCGAAAGCGAGTCTGAACGGGGCGTTCAGTCGCCGGCTCTAGACCCGAAGCGAAGTGATCTATCCATGGGCAGTGTGAAGCGCGGGTAAGACCGCGTGGAGGCGCGAACCCACTTCAGTTGAAAATGGAGGGGATGACCTGTGGATAGGGGTGAAAGGCCAATCAAACTTCGTGATAGCTGGTTCTCCCCGAAATGCATTTAGGTGCAGCGTTACGTGTTTCGTGCCGGAGGTAGAGCACTGGATAGGCGATGGGCCCCACCGGGTTACTGACCTTAGCCAAACTCCGAATGCCGGTACGTGAGAGCGTAGCAGTGAGACTGTGGGGGATAAGCTTCATAGTCGAGAGGGAAACAGCCCAGAACATCAGCTAAGGCCCCTAAGCGTGTGCTAAGTGGAAAAGGATGTGGAGTTGCTGAGACAACCAGGAGGTTGGCTTAGAAGCAGCCACCCTTGAAAGAGTGCGTAATAGCTCACTGGTCAAGTGATTCTGCGCCGACAATTTAGCGGGGCTCAAGCACACCGCCGAAGCTGTGTCATTCAGACTTTGTGTCTGGATGGGTAGGGGAGCGTCGTGCAGCCAGCGAAGCCGCGGGGGAACCCAGTGGTGGAGGCTGCACGAGTGAGAATGCAGGCATGAGTAGCGAAAGACGGGTGAGAAACCCGTCCGCCGATTGATCAAGGGTTCCAGGGCCAGGTTTATCCGCCCTGGGTTAGTCGGGACCTAAGGCGAGGCCGACAGGCGTAGTCGATGGACATCGGGTTGATATTCCCGAACCGATCGTAGGAGGACCCATACCGAGGCAGCTGATGCTAACCACCCGAGCTTTCCCCATACCCTTCGGGGTGTGGAGGTTGGTGAGGCTGGGAACCAAGGTTGTAGTAGGTCAGCGCGAGGAATGACGCAGAGAGGTAGCTTCCGCGGACTTAATGGAATAGTCCGTCTAAGCGTGCAGCCCGAGCACCGGTAATGCGGTGCCGTATTGGGTGAGACGTGATGGGGATCCCGTATGGGCGTAGGTGAGTGATCCTGTACTGCCAAGAAAAGTTCCAGCGTGACGAATACGGTCGCCCGTACCCTAAACCGACTCAGGTGATCAGGTAGAGAATACCAAGGCGTTCGAGAGAATCGTGGTTAAGGAACTCGGCAAAATGCCCCCGTAACTTCGGGAGAAGGGGGGCCCGAGGAGTGAGAGCTCCGAGGGCCGCAGAGACCAGGGAGAAGCGACTGTTTACTAAAAACACAGGTCCGTGCGAAGTCGTAAGACGCTGTATACGGACTGACGCCTGCCCGGTGCTGGAAGGTTAAGAGGACCGGTTAGATCTTCGGATCGAAGCTGAGAATTTAAGCCCCAGTAAACGGCGGTGGTAACTATAACCATCCTAAGGTAGCGAAATTCCTTGTCGGGTAAGTTCCGACCTGCACGAATGGCGTAACGACTTCTCCACTGTCTCAACCGCGAACTCGGCGAAATTGCATTACGAGTAAAGATGCTCGTTACGCGCAGCAGGACGGAAAGACCCCGGGACCTTTACTATAGTTTGATATTGGTGTTCGGAACGGCTTGTGTAGGATAGGTGGGAGACTGGGAAGCATTCACGCCAGTGAGTGTGGAGTCATTGTTGAAATACCACTCTGGTCGTTTTGGATTCCTAACCTCGGTCCGTGATCCGGATCAGGGACAGTGTCTGATGGGTAGTTTAACTGGGGCGGTTGCCTCCTAAAGAGTAACGGAGGCGCTCAAAGGTTCCCTCAGCCTGGTTGGCAATCAGGTGTTGAGTGTAAGTGCACAAGGGAGCTTGACTGCGAGACAGACATGTCGGGCAGGTGCGAAAGCAGGAACTAGTGATCCGGCACTCCATTGTGGAATGGGTGTCGCTCAACGGATAAAAGGTACCCCGGGGATAACAGGCTGATCTTGCCCAAGAGCTCATATCGACGGCATGGTTTGGCACCTCGATGTCGGCTCGTCGCATCCTGGGGCTGGAGTTGGTCCCAAGGGTTAGGCTGTTCGCCTATTAAAGCGGTACGCGAGCTGGGTTTAGAACGTCGTGAGACAGTTCGGTCCCTATCCGCTGCGCGCGTTGGATATTTGAGAAGTCCTGTCCCTAGTACGAGAGGACCGGGATGGACTGACCTCTGGTGTGCCAGTTGTTCTGCCAAGAGCATGGCTGGTTGGCTACGTTGGGAAGGGATAACCGCTGAAAGCATCTAAGCGGGAAGCCTGCTTCAAGATGAGATATCCATACACCTTCGGGTGTGAGAGGCCCCCAGTAGATGACTGGGTTGATAGGCCAGATGTGGAAGCACGGCAACGTGTGGAGCTGACTGGTACTAATGGCCGATGACTTAACAACACATTTTTTGTTTGCTGCTGTTCGCGTCCACTGTGTGGTTCTGGAGAAACAACTCCTGAACACTGATCGTCCCGTAGGGGGTGGTGGGTGTTGAGGTCTGGTTGAGTCTCGTCGTGTTACGGCGGTCATAGCGTCGAGGAAACGCCCGGTTCCATTCCGAACCCGGAAGCTAAGCTCGATTGCGCCGATGGTACTGCACTCGGAAGGGTGTGGGAGAGTAGGTCGCCGCCGGACATCTTTGTGGGAGTGGGAGTGAGCTGGAGACCTTCACGGGTTTCGCTCCTCCCACTCCCTTTTTTCATGCCCAGAAACTGGGTCGCGAGATCAGCGGCATGAGCCCCGGTCGCACGGTCGTGCGGGCCGGCTGTGTATTCCTGCATGCCGCGCACCGCTCCACGTCGCGCAGCCCTCCACGTCCACTACAGTCGCCGGCGTTGGGGACGTGCGATCCGCCGCAGCGCTCTCCTTGGAAGCGGGGATTAGTGTGAGCAGCTTGGAAGTGGGGATTTGTGAGTGTGCAACCTCAGCACGCCGTACCGCACCTCTGCCGTATCGGAATCATGGACGGAGATGTGCCGTGCGGCGGTGCGCCGCGTCTGTTCCCTTGTGGAGCCCACGAGTCGTCCGGGAGCGTGCCGTTCCCCGCGCCAGACCTCCTCGGGGTTTGAAGAGTGAGGGCAGCAACTGCTGGGAGGGGCGTCGGGTCCCTGGTAGCCATCGCGTACTCCGGGTCACGCGGGGACGTTCTGCCCGTACCTCTGCGTCGGCCCGAGGGTAGACTCGTAAATCGCGTAGACGGCTCCTCGGCGATGTCGTCCATGCGTGCTCGGCGGTCTCGTAGGCCGCCGTCCAGCCAGAATCCGTGCTGGGGGCGACCCGCTGTGGGAGCCCTCGCCGAATCCCAGGAGAGCCATGTCGTCCTCGCTGCCGGTCGTCCCCGACATCGATGATCAGCTCGCGGCGCGCGTCGCCGAGCAACTCGAACTCATCGAGGGTCGCCTGCGCGAAGCTGTGGCAACTTCTGACGATATGGTCCGGTGGACCTCACGCCACCTCATGGACGCCGGCGGGAAGCGCGTACGTCCGATGCTGGTGCTGCTGGCGGCGGCCCTGGGCGATATGGAACGAGAGTGCGTCCTGGACGCGGCGGTGCTCGTCGAGCTCACGCACCTCGCCAGCCTCTACCACGACGACGTGATGGACTCCGCGACCACTCGTCGGGGGACGGACAGCGCCCACGCGCTCTGGGGCAACAACGTCGCCATCCTCACCGGAGACTTCCTGTTCGCCCGTGCCAGCGCCTTGAGTGCTCGCATCGGTTCCGAGGCTGTGCATCTGCACGCGGAGACGTTCGAGCGGCTCTGCCTGGGTCAGCTGCATGAGACCGTCGGCCCGTCCGCGCAGGACGATCCCTTCGAGCACTACATCTCGGTGCTCTCGGACAAGACCGCTTCGCTGCTCGCTCTGGCGGGAGAGCTCGGGGCAGTGCTGTCCGGAGCGTCGGAGCACGCTTCCGGTGTGATGCGCCGCTACGGCGAGAAGATCGGGGTGGCCTTCCAGCTCGCCGATGACGTTCTCGACCTCGAGAGCAGCACGGAGACCAGTGGGAAGACGCCTGGCATCGATCTGCGCGAAGGCGTGCCGACCATGCCCACCCTGCTCGTGCGCCGGCGTGCTGAGCAGCAGGGCGATGCCCACAGTGTCGAGATCGTGGACCGTCTTGCCGGTGATCTGAGCAGCGACGAGGATCTGGAGACGCTCGTGGCTCTCCTGCGGGAGGATCCGGCGCTCGAGGAGACGCGCGCTCTGGCTCAGCAGACAGCGGATGACGCAGTCGCGATCCTCGAGGAGCTTCCGGACGGTGCCGTGCGCACCGCGCTGATCCACTTCACGAGCTCTCTCGTCCAGCGTCACAGCTGACCTTTTCGCACGCGAGTGTCCCGGAGAGGCTCCGGGCAGCTCGCCCGTGGGCGCTGGGTGCCCGCTGTCGGCGGTCCCGGTGCGTCTGGACGGACAGCGACGGGGCAATCCCCCGTACCCCTCCTGACCTGCGTGTCGTTGGGGTCCGTCCACGGTTATCCACCGGGATCGAGGTGCGGTGGTCCTGAGTAGGCCCCGTACGTAGTCTGAGACGGTCGTGAACGGCTGGTCCGTTTCCGGAAGAGGTTCTGGGAGCGAACGCTGCAGGGTGCTGCCTGGCAGGAGCCGAGTCCAAGAGCCGACCGGGGGTGTCGCCATGTCTGTGGCCATGCAGGGGGAGGGACACTGGCGACGCGGACCCGTCATCACGGCCGTCGCGCTCGCCACGGCCGCTGTGGTGGTCGGGGGCCTTGCGATCCGCTCTCCGGGGGTGGCCACCTCCCACGGCGCGGTGACCAACGGCGGCGTCTGGGTGACCGCCGCACAGCAGGGCCTGATGGGACGGCTCAACGTCGACGCTGCCGAGCTCGACGCCCGGCTTACCTCGACCGGCGATGGCGTCGAGATCCTGCAATCCGGCTATCACGTGCTCGAGACGGGGCCGAACGGGATGGTGCCGATCAACACTGCCACCGTCACCCGCCAGAAGGCGGTCAGTTACCTCCCCGGCACCCGAGTTGCTCTCGGCGGGGATCGCGTCGTGCTCGTCTCCCCCGACGGACGTGTCTGGATTCTGTCCCTGGACGAGGCCGCGGCGTTCAGCCCACAGGCCGTCGAGCCGATTCATCAGGCATCCGGCGGGCCTCCGACGGTCACGGTGAGCACGCGAGGAACCGTCTTTCTCCTGGACGGCGACCAGCTTCTGACCTTTCCCTTCACGCCCATCGCCGCCCGGACCACAGGGGAGGACCCCATCACCGTCAGCGGCGTCTCCACTCAGGAGGAGATGCTGCAGATGACCGCCGTCGGCGAGAGCCCGGTAATCCTGGATTCCGAGAACCGTCAGCTCCGGATCGGGGAGGAGGCGGTGGTGCATGATCTTGACCAGGACAACTTCATCCCGTCGGTGACCGCGGTCCTCCAGCAGCCCGCGCCAGCGTCGGAAGACGTCGCCGTCGCGACAGAGGAAGCGCTGCTCCTCGTGCCCATGGACGGCGGGCCCGCGGAGAAGATCGACTCCGGGGGCACCGGGGAACCGGCACCGCCCGCCCAGTCGAAGGGGTGCTTCTACGGCGCGTGGTCGCAATCGGCGCGATACATCCGCGCCTGCGAGGGTTCCGCACCCGTCGTCGAGGCGGTCGACGGCGCGGACCCCTTGGGCACGCTGGTCCTCCGGGTCAACAGCGGCCTCGTGGTCCTCAACGACCAGGAACTCGGGCCGTGCTGGAGGATCGCCGACGATATGACGAGGATCGACGACTGGGCCGCCGACCAGGCCATCCTGACCGGGGAGACCGGGGAGACCGGGGAGACCGGGGAGACCGGGGAGACCGGGGAGATCGCACGCGCTGCCACCGATCCTGAGGTCGGCATTCCCGGAGCCTCCGTTGTCGGCCTCGTCGACCCCTCGCGTCCGATACGGAGGCCCGCACTGTGAGCATGACCTGCGAACAGGCCCGCTGGTTCTCCGAGACCTTCGCCCAACTGGTCCGCAACGTCGGCCAGGCCGTGCTCGGCAAGGACGAGGTGGTGCGTCTCGTGCTGACCGCGATGCTCGCACCGGGCCACGTGCTGCTCGAGGATGCTCCCGGCACGGGGAAGACGTCGCTGGCCCGCGCCACTGCGGCGACCGTGCAGGGCTCGAGCACCCGTATCCAGTTCACCCCGGATCTGCTGCCCTCTGACGTGACCGGCGTGACGATCTACGAGCAGAGCACCAGGACCTTCGAGTTCCACCAGGGGCCGGTGTTCGCGAACTTCGTGCTCGCCGACGAGATCAATCGTGCCTCGCCCAAGACACAGTCCGCGATGCTCGAAGTGATGGAGGAGGGCCGGGTGACCGTGGACGGAATCAGCCATGAGGTCGCGGACCCCTTCATGGTGATCGCGACCCAGAATCCTCTCGAGCATGCCGGTACCTATCGGCTCCCCGAGGCCCAGCTGGACCGCTTCTTGATGAAGCTGTCGCTGGGCTTTCCGGACCACGCCTCGAGCATGCAGATCCTTGCGGGTGCCGCCCTGCGGGACCGCTCCAGCCGTCTCGGTCCGCGCATCGCGCTGCACGCCGTGAGCGACATGACTCGGCTCGCAGAGACCGTTCATGTAGACCCGGCGGTGCTCGCGTACGTGTCCCGACTCATGGAGGAGACGCGCCTGGCTCCCGAGGTGCGGGCGGGCGTCTCCATCCGGGGCGCTCTCGGCCTCGTGCGGGCGGTGAAGGTCTGGGCGGCGGCGAACGGACGCCACTTCGTGACTCCGGACGACGTGAAGCACCTCGCGGGCCACGTATGGCTGCATCGATTCGTCCTCGAGTCCGAGGCTGAGTTCGACGGGGTCACCGCCCAGGCCATCATGACCAGGATCCTCCGTGAGGTGGCAGCTCCGCAGGCACGTCAGCAGGTGGCATGAACCCCGAGCTTTCTTCGTTCCCCACCGCGACCGTTGACGCCAGGACCGCCCGGGCAGCGGCGAGGGGTCGACACGTCGGCACCGCGTCGCGTTCCGGCGAGGGAGCCCGACTCGGTGCTCTGTCCCCGCTCGGACGGGCCGTGCTGGTGATGGCGACGCTGTGCTGGATCATCGGGCTCACGCTGCACGTGACGGAGTTGAATGTGATCGCCCTCGTGCTCACGGTGCCTCTAGTGGTCGCGACAGTGTTCGTGCAGGGAACGGCCGGCTATGCGGTCACCGTGGAGCTGCGCTCCCAGCGCGTGGTGGCGGGGGCCAGAGCGTTCGGCAGGGTCGCGATCGCCAATCCCACTGGGCGTCCGCTGCTGCCCACATGCCTCGATCTGGCCGCTGGGCCGGCGACCGCCCAGCTCCTCGTGCCGCGTCTGGCCCCGGCGGAGATGTGCGAGGAGTGGTTCGCCGTGCCCACGAAGCGTCGGACCGTGCTGCGGGTCGGACCCGTGCGTTCGGCCCGCGAGGATCCGCTGTCGCTCATGAGCAGGCAGATCACCTGGACGAAGACGCAGGAGCTGTACGTCCACCCCCGCACCGTGGGTCTGGACGAGTTCGCCGGCGGGTTCGTCCACGATCTCGAAGGCACCCCGTCCTCGACCCTCTCCAGCTCGGACCTCTCCTTCCATGCGCTGCGCGACCATGCCCCTGGCGACGACCGCCGACACGTCCACTGGCGCACCACGGCCCGCACCGGGAAGCTCATGGTGCGTCAGTTCGAGGAGACCCGTCGTACCCGGGTGATGGTCGCCCTGGACAACCTCGTGGGACATTACGCGCTCGACGAGGAATTCGAGCTGGCGGTCTCCGTGGCCGCGTCGGTCTCCCTGCAGACTCTGCGGGAGGACAAAGAGCTGAGGGCGTTCAGCGTCGACGCGTGCCAGCGCACCGGCAACCGCCGAGATCTGATGGACGACTACGCGAACGTCGCCTCCACCTCGGAGCTCTGCTTCCGTGACCTCGGCCAGAAGGTGGCCGAGCTCGCCGTCGGTGCCTCCACCATGATGATCGTGATCGGCTCCCGAACGACAGCGGGTGAGCTGAGTTCAGTGGCGACACGGCTGCCCGCCGGAGTGAGGGCTGTCGCGATCCGCTGCTCAGTGTCTACCGCGGATGCCGGAGATGCCGGGGAAGCCGGGGATATCAGGGAGGTGAGGAGCGTCGCAGAAGCCGGGGGTATCGGCGGGCGCCGCTCGGTCCTCGGACGCCTCGAGGTGGTCAGCGTCGGTTCCCTCGAGGAGCTCTCGCGGGCTCTGCAGGCGGTGACCCGATGAGCACGGGCCGCCGCCCCGCCGAGCACACACAGCAGATCGCCCGGACCTCTCAGACCAGGCGACTACTCGACCTCGCCGCGCTCAGCGTGCTGATGCTTATAGGAATGGTCGGATTCCACCCCGTCTACGGCGGGGGCCGATATGTCCTGGCGGGGGTGGCGGCGCTGGTCCTCGGCTTGCTGATCGCCCTGATCGGCGCGAGATTCCGCTGCGGGCCGCTGCGTCTGCTCGCCCTGCTGATCGTGGCGCATTTCCTGTTCGGTTCGATGTTCGCCGCCCCTGCCCGCGCCCTCTGGGGGATCCTGCCGACGGCCGGCTCGCTCAAGGATCTGCTGGTCGCGCCGGTGAGCAGCTGGAAGACGGTGCTGACCACGCCGCCGCCGGTGGGCAGCGCACACGGCGTCCTGGCCGTGGTATGGATCAGCATGCTGCTGCTGGCGGTGCCGTCGGCCTCGATCCTGCTGCGCAGCAGGCATGACGCGCTGGCCTGGATGTTCCCGTTCGTGCTGATCCTCGCCACCGTTCTCTTCGGCACCACGGAGGATGCTCTGCCAGTGCTGCGGGGCGTGCTGTTCGCGATCATCTCCGTGGCGTGGCTGAGCTGGCGCGCCGACGGGACTCAGCGGGAGGTGGCTCGGCGCGAGAGTGCGCAGTCCGCGATCGTCCCTGCCACGGGGGTGCTCGGCTCATGGGCGAACCCGGTGCTGCGGCGTCGTGCGATCGGCGGTGCCGTGACCCTTGCGCTCGCCGGGGGAGCGACGATCGGCGCCCAGCCCCTGCTGGATCCACCCGAGGCGACGGTCCGCTATGCCCACCGCGACACGATCGTGCCGCCGTTCGACCCGCAGGAGTACGTCTCGCCGCTGGCGGAGTTCCGGGGATATCTCAAGCAGCAGCGCAGCGACGTGCTCTTCACGGTCACCGGCCTCGAGGACGGTGACCGGGTGCGCCTGGCGACGATGGACCTTTACGACCTGCAGGTCTACAACGTCGCCGGAAGCGACACGACGAACGAGGCGTCCGGGGCATTCCTGCGCTCCGCTGCGGGGGTGGATCTCGAGCGGGGTGAAGTGGCGGCGCGCACCTCGACCCTCACCATCGGCGCCTACTCCGGGGTGTGGCTGCCCACGCTCGGGGTCGCGACCGAGCGGATCGACCTCGACGACACGACGGATGATCGGGTGAACGCTGCAGCGGGGAGCCTGTATCTCAACGAGAAGTCCCAGACGATGGTGAATTCCGCCGGTGTCCAGGAGGGCGACACGTACGTTCTCGGGTACCAGCCGTACACCGCCCCTACTCTCGATCAGCAGCGCACAGCCCGGTTCGCGGAGCTTCAGCTGCCGCCGGCACCCAGGATGGGGCAGGTCACGCAGCTCGCCGAGGAATGGGCGGGCGGCGCCGTGTCGGACTACGAGAAGATCACGAACCTCACCCGAGCACTCAGGACCCGTGCCACGTTCTCTCACGGGATCGACGACGGCGAGGCGGCCTCGCTCTCCGGACACGGGGCCGGCCGCCTGCTGACCATGGTCGAGCCGGTCGAGCCGGTCGAGCCGGTCGGGCCTGACGGCGAGACGACACCGGAGGCCCGGACCGAGGGCCTCATCGGAGATGAGGAGCAGTTCGCGGCGCTGACCGCGCTGATGGCCCGATCGATCGGGATCCCGGCCCGCGTGGTGATGGGTTTCGAGGTCGAGGCGAGCAGCGAGAGCGCAGCAGGTTCGACGGGAGCGGTCGAGATCATCGGCGCGGACGTCACCGCGTGGGTCGAGGTCGCTTTCGACGGGGACCTGGGCTGGGTCCGCTTCGACGTGGCGCCTGGCGACGGGGACCAGACCGTGCCTGCCGAGCCCTCTGAGCCTGCCGAGCCCCCTGAGATCAGCAGGCCGCTCCCAGTGCCGGCTGAGCCACCGCCCTCTACTGCAGAGCTCCCGACGTCGCCCCCGGGCGCGATGAGCGACGACGCTGCCCATGACGGCCTGGCTCCCGAGCGGACGGCGTCGGCGTCCCGTATCGCCTCCACCGCGACGCTGCTGTTGGCGGGGCTCGCGCTCGCCGTCGTGGTGATCGGGAAGAGAGCACGACGCAGGTATCGCCGCACAAGGGGGTCGCCGCCGACCCGGATCGACGGCGGCTGGCAGGAGTTCCTGGATCACCTCGCCGACCTCGGGTATCGCCTCGACCCGGGGACGACTCGCGCCGAGGCCGCCGCCGGCGTGCACAGGCAGCTCCCCGCACTGTGGGCGCCGCTCCTCGCCGCGCGAGCAGATCGAGCGGTGTTCGGGCCGGATGATCTGCCCGAAGGCGCTGCTGAGGAGTACTGGGAGCAGGTGGCTGCGGCGCGGCAGACCATGGCGGCGTCGGTGCCGTGGCACCGCCGTCTGCGCGGGGAGCTCTCCCTGCGGTCCTTCCGTCGACGGTTCAGACGCAGCCACCGCGGATCGCGCCGACGGACGAGATCGACACGGCAACGGCTCCTGAGAGGGAGGACGCGATGAATCGGACCAGATACTGCAGCACCTGCCGGGCGCTGCTGAGCGCAGGAGCCGCGATCTGCGGCGAATGCGGAGCCCGGTACCAGGAATCCCCTTATGAGCGCCGGGCCACGGACGCTCCGGCGGCCTGGTTCCAGCGCCCGCTCACCACGCGCCGAGATGATCCGCGCCAGCAGGAGCTGACGCGGGAACCGGCCGACGAGATCGAGCTGATCTCCCGGAAGTCGATGCTCCCCGGCGAGCCAGGGACGACGGCACTGCGCCCGGCGGAACAGTACGATCAGATGATGGTCACACAGTCCCCGATGCTTCAGCGCGCTCCCGGCGCGCCCACCGGTCAGCCCGGCGGGCCCGGGTCGCCTGCTCCGTCGTCTGACGTGCAGGCCGACGGCGCGTCGTCCACCGGGGAGCTCGAAGCCCCACTGGACGGCTGCGTGCCGGCCGCACCGGCCAAGCGTGTCGCCGCGGCCCTGATCGACGGTGTGATCTTCGGGGTGCTGACCATCCCGCTGCTGATCGGCATCATCCTGCTGGCGAGGCAGGACCCGGTCAGCATGCTGGCCGCGATCCTGACGGGACTGGGGGTCGCCCTCCCGGTCGCCTACGCCCTGGTGATGATCTGGCTGACAGGCTCCAAGGGATTCTCCCTCGGCAAGCTGGCGTCGGGGCTGCGGATCACTCGCCGCAGCGACGGCGGCGGCATCGGAGTCCTGCGTGCTCTGGGCCGCGGGGCCCTGTACGGCGTGTTGACGTGGCTGATCGGTCTCACGGTCTTCCTGGACCCCCGGAAGCAGCTGCGAGGCTTCCATGATCGGGCGGTCGGTTCGGTCGTGGTCGACATCAGAGCCGGGCGCGACCCGATGGTGCCCCGCGCCGACTACTTCGAGCGTCCCGCAGACACCCAATACCTCGGAGCAGCATCCCTGGAGGTCTCGGCCCACGACAATCTGCTCACCGAGCCCGGTGCGGCATGGCGCGACAGCCCTGCCCCCGAGACACCCCTGGCAGGGCCCGCCTGGTCAGCGCCTTTCGCTCCTGTTCCAGTCGCCCAGAGCGCACCCCACGAGCCAGTCGGCGACGCCTGGGCACGACCCGCCGATGACATCGTCGCGCCGGCGTGCCCGTCGGCCGCTGTGGAGCCCGACGAAGACCTCGAGCAGTCCCGGTCCCCCTGGGCGCGCACTCCGGTGGCCACGAAGCTGCGGCTCACCACCGACGACGGTGCGAGCAGCATCGTCGGGGCGGCCGTGGTGGTCGGTCGCAATCCCTCCGGCGAGCAGCATGAGGAGACCGTCGTGCTCAAGGACGAGACCCGTTCGGTGTCCAAGACGCACCTGCGCATCGACGCCTCGGGCGACGACCTCGTCGTCACGGACCTGGGATCGACCAACGGATCGACGATCCTGGGGGAGGACGGCTCGCACGAGGACCTGGTCCCGCACGAGTCTGCGGTCGTGCCGGCCGGTACCACCCTCGCCCTCGGGGATCGGACCCTCACCGTGGAGGAGGAGCAGTGATCGACCGGTCCCTCTCCGACCCGGACGTCCAGGGGACGATCCGGGTGGTCTCGGCAGACGCCACGCACGTCGGCCATGTCCGGGCGACCAATGAGGACAGCATCCTCAACGCCACCCCGATCTACATGGTCGCCGACGGCATGGGCGGCCACAACGCCGGAGAGGTCGCCAGCGCGATCGCGGTCGAGGAGTTCGCGAAGCTCACGATCCAGCAGAACGTGACCGTCGAGCAGCTCGGCGAGGCGCTCGACAGCGCGGCGGACCGCATCGGCGCGCTCGGCGGCGAATCGACCCTGGGGGCGGGGACCACGGTCGCTGCGGTCGCGACGATGGTGCTGGACGGCGTCGGCTACTGGGTCGTGATGAACCTCGGGGATTCCCGCGTGTATCGCCTCTCGGGAGAGATCTTCGAGCAGGTCAGCGTGGACCATTCCGTGGTCCAGGAGCTCATGGACCGCGGTGATCTCACGCCCGAGGAAGCCCGAGTGCATCCCTACCGGCACATGGTCACCCGCGCGCTCGGGGCCGGGCCGGAATCCGACCCCGACTACTGGCTGATTCCCGCCGAGGCGGGGGACAGGATGCTCATCTGCTCCGACGGGCTCACTGGCGAGATCGATGACCGGTCGATCGAGCGGATGCTCCGCGGGCCGTCGGACGTGCGCACCGTCAGCAAGGACCTGGTGCGGCTCGCCCTGGACAGTGGAGGCCGGGACAACGTGAGCGTGGTCGTGGTCGAGGCCCTCGAGATCATCGGGCGGGACGCTCTCGTCGAGTCTGCCTCGGACCACCGCACCTCCTCGCCGGACGAGGACGACCTGGTCGAGGAGGACACCCTTCCGCGGCGCGTTCGCGAGGGGCAGGACGGCGCGCGATGAGCACTGCGAGCGGACCGATCAGGTCCGCCGCACTGCTCGGACCCGGCACCTGGACCCGGCCGGGGCCCGCGACGCTGGTCGTGCGTGAGACGGGATGGGTCGTGCTCGTCCCGGGGACGCGCAAGGAGGTCATCGAGTCGGCGTGGATGCTGCTCGGACAGAGCACCCTTGCAGAGACCTTCCTCGACGATCTGACCCGGGAGGCAGGGCCCCACAGCGCTCGCACCCTCAGCGCGATCCTCTTCGGCATCCACGGCGGCACGTCGCTGACGATCGGCGTCAGGGGTTCCACCCCGGTCGCCGTGCACACGGCCGACGGGGCGGAGCTGGTCGTCGGGACCGACGAGGGCCCTGTCGCCCTGCGGACCTTCGATGCCGTGCGACGCGTCGCCTTCGGGGACCTCCCCTCCGAGGATCCCGTGGGCACCCTCCGCGTGGCCACGGGGATCACGCGGGTGCGAGGGTTCGTCCAGGTCGCCGTCGACCCGGCGGATCTGGGGGAGGAGGACCGCGCGGCGCTCGCCGCACAGGTCGCGACGTTCGGCCGGTCCATCGAGAACCCGGAAACGGCGAAGCGGCCCTCCGTCGGGGCCGCCCCGAAGCCCGTGCCGAGCGTCGCGCGGCCTGCGATGACGCCGGTGCGCAGACCCGCCACGGTGACCCGTAGGCCGGGCGAGGTCCCCTCCTCGATCGACCGCGGCGCGGCGCCCCCGCGTGCGACGAATGCGGCAGCCTCCTCCGGTGGGCCGAACGTGTTCGACGGACTGTTCTCGGCCGCGCCAGCCGCGCCAGCCACGCCAGCCGCGCCAGCCGCGCGGGCCCCCGCGTCCACGCCGGAGACGACCCCGATCGTGGTGTCGAGGCCGGAGATAACCCCGATGGTGACGTCGAGGCCGGAGACGACCCCGGTCGTGACGTCGACCTCGGAGACGGCCGCGAGCTCGAGGCCTACGCCGGACACCGCCGAGACGGGGGATCCGGGCACCGCGAGCAGACCCTCCTCGGTGCCCGACACCCTGGTCGCTCCGATCGACCAGGACGAAGGACTCGCGCTCCTCGCTCCGCACACCGAGACCGCGCCGCTCGAGGACGCGGACGGCCTCGAGAGCTCGGGAGCGTACGACGACCTCTTCGGCAGGACCATCCACCGCAGCGTCGAGGATGCGGCCGTGCGTCGGGGTGCGGAGGACGAGTCGGAAGGCGCCGGTCACGGACAGCCGAGAGCCGCGGATGTGAGTCCGGGCCACCCGTGCAGCGAGGAGTCCTCCGGGCCGGAGGACGGCCGACGCTCGCTGCCCTCGGCGGCGCCCCGGTCGGCGCCGGACAGCCCCGCCGCGGTCGACACTGGCGTCATCGATTGGGTGCCGGGAGCGGGACGCATCGCTCCCGAGATCGCCCGCGCCGACGCCCGCCGAGCGGCTCCGCTTCCCCGCCGCGAGCCCGTCTCCCCACCGACCGGGCGCCTCCTCCACCAGAGCCCGACTGCGCCCGTGCGCACTCGGCAGTCCGGACGCGCTGTCGTGCTGACCGGCCTGGTCTGCCGGAACGGGCACGCGAATTCTGCGGAGCGCTCCCGGTGCCGGGCCTGCGAGGCTCCTCTGGACGGACCTGCCCGGAGGGTCGCGCGCCCACCGCTGGGAGCGATCGAGCTGTCCACCGGTGAGCACTTCGTGCTGGACCGCTCGGCGATCGTCGGCCGTCGGCCCCGTGCATCGCGTGCCGACGGCCGCCAGGCTCCGCAGCTGATCACGGTCCCGAGCCCCCAGCAGGACGTCTCCAGATCGCACCTGGAACTGCGGCTCGAGGGGTGGCACGTGGTGGCGATCGACCTCGGATCCACCAACGGGACCACGCTGCAGCGAGAAGGCGCCGACCTGCTGCGGCTGCGCCCTCAGGATGGCATCGTCCTGCACGACGGCGACCGGCTGGACCTCGGGGACGACGTCCGTCTGCGGCTGAGGGAGCGGTCATGAGCCGACGCCCGCCGCCCATGCCGCCCCTGCTCCCGGGGTACGAGTACGAGCGGCTGCTGGGGTCCGGCAGGTTCTCGGACGTCTTCCTCTATCGCCAGCCCTGTCCGCATCGTCGGGTCGCGGTCAAAGTGCTGCTCTCGAGCGTTCTGGAGGATTCCGCCGGCCAGCCGCTCGTCTCCGATGCGACCGTCCTGGCCCAGTTGTCGACCCATCCATCGATCGTCACGATTCATCAGGCCGAGGTCTCCGAGGAGCGCTGTCCGCACTTCGTCATGGAGTACTGCGCGCGTCCCCACTACGGTCTGCGCTTCCGCGCGGAGCGGATCACCGTGGCCGAGGCGCTGTCAGTCGGTGTCCAGATCGCCGGCGCCGTGGAGTCGGGGCACCGCTCCGGGATCCTGCACCGGGACATCACGCCGGCGAACATCCTGGTCACCGACGACCGTCGGCCGGTGCTCTCCGACTTCGGGATCTCTATCGCCACCTCTCCGGGGCGTGAGGCCGAGGGCTCCGGGAGCGTCTCCATCCTGTGGTCGCCGCCGGAGTTTTTCACGGGCGTGCCCCGCGTCGACGCCCGCAGCGACGTGTTCTCCCTGGCGTCGACCGTGTATTCGCTGCTTGCCGGGCGCACCCCGTTCGAGCACCCCGGAGGCCGGAATTCCGCTGCGGACCTCATCCACCGCACCGCGACGGATCCGCTTGCGCCGCTGACCCGCCCCGACGTGCCCGACGAGCTCCAGCGTGCGCTCTCCCGCGCCATGGCGAAGGATCCGGCCGGCCGGTACGACACCGCGCTCGCGTTCGGCCGCAGCCTGCAGCAGGTCGAGCTCGCACTGTCCCTGCCGGTCACGCAGATGGAGGTCCTCGACGATCGAGCCTCCGGCGACGCGGGGACCCAGGACGACGAGCTCTCCCGGCACACCCGGATCCGGGAGGTCGCCGCCGTCGATCCCACCCCCGGCCTCTCCCGGGAACGCGACGGGAGCCGCCTGGATCCGTACGCGGGGGTCGCTGCGGCGCTCGGTCCGTCGGCACCCTCCGCGGCAGGATCGGTGGCATCGGCACCGACCCGGACAGAGTTATCCACAAGAGCCGATGGAGTGGCGACGGCCCTGCGTCCGGCTGCGCGGGACGCCTCGTCGGCCTCCGCGGACAGGGTGGAGGCCTACGCGCACCGTCAGCTCCCCGCAGCCCCGACATACCCCGCAGCACGGACGCCGCCCTGGCCCCTCGTGGCCCTCGCCGCGGTGCTGGTGGTGGTGCTCGGCGTCGGAACCGCCCTGGTCGTACGGCATATCACGCGTCCGGAGCCCGAGCAGCGGGCGACGGTCGCCGTCAACGACCCGGCCAAGGCACAGGATCCGCCGGACGCTCCGAGGTCCGTCGCAGTGGCGGCTCTTCCCGCGCTCGAAGGCAGCGGGGACACGGACCGAGCCACGATCTCCTGGGACGCTCCGGAGAACGTCGGGGAGGGCGATTACTACCAGGTGCGGTGGAAGGACCTGCCCGCCGACTACTCTGAGCACTCGGGATGGGTGACCGTGAAGGGGCGCGTCTCGACGACCAGGAGCACGCCGCCAGGGGTGTCGAACCCGTGCCTCGAGGTGCGCACGGTCTCGCCCGGCGGGAGTCGCAGTGCGGCGGTGTCGACGTGTCTGGGCGAGGGATGAGACGTACAGCCGAGACGAGCAGACGCGGGGCCGGACGAGGCGCACGAGGCTGCGCGAGACGCGCTGGGGAGCGCAGACGGCGGGCCGAGCAGATCCTGCCGACCGCAGGAGCAGGACCGACGATGAAGGAGGCAGGCGATGGCATCGACGATTTCCGTCGAGTTCTGCGGTGAATGGTTCCGCGTGGCCGAGGGGGAGGAGATGACCATCGGCCGCGAAGCCGATCTGAGCGTCGATGACGAGAACGCATTCCTTCATCGACGTTTCCTCACGATCGTGCAGGTCGAGTCGATGTGGTGGCTCGTGAACATCGGATCGCGGCTGTCCGCGACGATCACCGACGGCACCGGGTCGATGCAGGCCTGGCTCGCGCCCGGCGCGCGGATCCCGCTGGTGTTGGACGAGACCAAGGTGATCTTCACGGCCGGGCCCACCACCTACGACCTGTCCATCCATGCCGAGTCCCCGCAGTTCGCGCGGATCGCCGGCCTGGAGGACCCCGTGGGCGAGACCACCGTCGGCTCGGTGCAGCTCACACCGAGCCAGAAGCTCCTGATCCTCGCGCTTAGCGAGCCGATGCTCGTGCGGGAGGGTTCGGGAATGAGCTCGGTGCCCAGCTCGGCGCAGGCCGCCGCGCGCCTGGGCTGGCAGATCACGAAGTTCAACCGCAAGCTCGACAACGTGTGCGACAAGCTCGACCGTCTCGGGGTGCGGGGGCTGCGCGGCGGTCCCGGCAAGCTCGCGAGCAACCGGCGGGCTCGGCTGGTCGAGCATGCAGT
Organism: Brachybacterium sp. JB7; assembly: GCF_003335205.1. Lineage (NCBI taxonomy): Bacteria > Bacillati > Actinomycetota > Actinomycetes > Micrococcales > Dermabacteraceae > Brachybacterium > Brachybacterium sp. JB7. The sequence continues at coordinate 221,912 of NZ_QPGN01000005.1, forward strand.
GCTCTCCCGGCTGGTCACGGCTGAGGACCTCCCGCTGCTGGATCAGGCCGAGGGCGACGATGAGCACTCGCCCCTCGGCTGAGGGGTGATCCGTAGGGCGCGCAGGAGCTCGCCAGGGGGGAAACCGGCATGCGGATCAGGCTCACGCTGCGCAGACCCGAGGATCGGCTCACGGATCTCGAGGTCACCGCGGATGCGACGGCGAGCGTGGCGGATGTGGCGACCGCGCTGTACCTGGCAGATCCCCTGCGCGACGACGTCGAACCGCCGGAGGGGCTGACCCTCCAGGTGCAGGATCCCGGGGCAGGCCCGGGGGCACGGGGAGTGCGATCCCTGGAGCGGGAGAGCGACCTGATCCAGGCCGGGCTGCGCTCGGGCAGCGTCGTCTCGATCGCCCGTTCCTCGGTGCACTACACGACCCGTGCGGAGTCCCGGGGCGCGGCAGCGGCACTGATGCGCGTGCTCTCGGGACCGGAGATCGGTCGCGAATTTCCGCTGCCCAGCGGGTCGAGCGTCATCGGCCGTGAAGGCGATCTCGACATCCGCATCGCTGATCCGATGCTCTCGAAGCGGCATGCGCGCCTCAACGTCGGCGACGCGGTGGAGATCATCGATCTCCACTCTTCTAACGGTGTCCTGCTCGGTGACGAACGGGTCCAGCGCGCGGTGATCGGGCCGGCGGACGTCGTGCACATCGGCGGCACCACCTTCTCCGTGACCACCCTGCATCGCCTCGGCGGGACCGCACCGAGCTCCCCGGTGGTCGAGTTCAATCGGTCTCCGCGGGTGGTGCCCCGGTTCCCGTACCGTCCGCTGAAGGCGCCGACGCCGCCCAAGGAGCCGGCGCCCCCGTTCTTCCCGATCTTCATGATGCTCGCCCCGCTCCTCATGGGCGGGTTGATGTTCGCGATGACCGGCAGCCCTTACTCGCTCATGTTCGTGGCCATGATGCCGATGATGGCGGCGGCCGGATACCTGAACCGCAGGTACCAGCAGAAGAAGCAGCTCGAGCGCCAGATCGCGAACTTCGAGGACGGTCTCGCCTCGCTCAAGCGCCGGGTCACCGCGGCGCAGGATCTCGAGCGCGCGGTGCGCCTGGTGGAATCTCCGTCGGCAGCAGACACGGTCGATGCCGCGTTCCGGCTGGGCCGGCTGCTGTGGACCCACCGGCCTGAGCACAGCGCCTTCGCCACCGTGCGCCTGGGCCTCGGGATCGCGCCCTCCCGGGTGGGCATCGAGATGCCCGGGGAGAACGACGCGATCACGATGTACTACGACCTGCTCGATGACCTGCACGAGAGCTACCGTTCGATCGCCGGCGTGCCGATCGTCGCCCATCTGCGCCATGCCGGGAACATCGGGATCGCCGGGGCGGGGGACGAGGCCGACGGGGTCGCCCGCGGCCTCGTGATCCAGCTGATCGCCCTGCATTCCCCGGCGGAGCTCGCGATCGCCGCAATCACCTCACGGTCGAGCCGGGAGGGATGGGAATGGCTGAAATGGCTCCCGCACACCTCGAGTCCGCACTCGCCCCTGGCCGGCGATCATCTCGCGGACACCGCGGGGCGCGGCACCTCGTTGCTCGCACGGGTCGAGGCGCTCATCGAGCAGCGTGCGGGGGATGCTCCTGCGGCTCTGCGCGCCCCGACGACGCTCGACATCGCGCGCGAGGACCCGGACCCTCCCGCCCCGGTCACCCCGAGCCTCGTCGTGGTCATCGAGGACGACGCCCCGGTGGATCGAGCCCGTCTGGTGCGCATCGCCGAACGCGGGCCGGACGTCGGCGTGCATGTCCTCTGGTGCGCCTCGAACATCGCCGCGCTGCCGGCGGCATGCCGCACCCACATGACGGTCGAGGAGACAGCGGACGGGGCCAGCGCCGGGCACGTGCGCTTGGGGGAACGCTATCTCCCGGTGACGGTGGAGACGGTGTCGGTGGAGGTGGCCTCGGGGGTCGCCCGCCATCTCTCCCCGGTGGTCGACGCCGGGGTCCCGATCGACGACGATTCGGATCTCCCGCGCACGATCTCCTATCTCACGCTCGGCGGCATGGCGATGGCCCAGTCGCCGCACCACATCATCGATCGCTGGAAGGAGAACAGCTCGCTGATCCCGCGTGACGGGTCCGCGCCCCAGCGGCGCACGCACGATGCCACCCTGCGTGGTCTCATCGGCCACGACGGCCAGGAGGCCTTCCACCTCGACCTGCGCACGGACGGCCCGCATGCGCTCGTGGGCGGCACCACCGGCGCCGGAAAGTCGGAGTTCCTGCAGGCCTGGGTGATGGGCATGGCCACCGCGCACAGTCCTGACCGCGTGACCTTCCTGCTCGTGGACTACAAGGGCGGTGCGGCCTTCGCCGATGCGGTGGATCTCCCGCATACTGTCGGCCTGGTCACCGACCTCTCCCAGCACCTGGTCCGCCGTGCCCTGACCTCGCTGCGCGCCGAGCTGCATCACCGGGAGCACCTGCTGAACCGGAAGAAGGCCAAGGACCTGGTGTCGCTGGAACGCACCGGAGACCCTGAGGCCCCGCCCAGCCTGATCATCATCGTCGACGAGTTCGCGGCCCTCGCCACGGAGATCCCGGAGTTCGTCGACGGCGTCGTGGACATCGCCGCGCGGGGACGTTCGCTCGGGCTGCACCTGATCCTCGCCACCCAGCGTCCCGCTGGCGTCATCAAGGACAACCTGCGCGCCAACACCAATCTCCGCATCGCGCTGCGGATGGCGGACGAGGCGGATTCCCGGGACATCCTGGGGGACCCAGCGGCCGCCCACTTCGACCCCGGCCTCCCCGGGCGCGCGGCCGCGAAGACCGGTCCGGGCCGCATCGCGACCTTCCAGACCGGATATGCGGGCGGCTGGACCACGGACGATCCCGAGCGGGCGCGCATCGACATCGTCGAGAAGGACTTCGGCACCGGGGAGCAGTGGGACTTACCCGCCCCGCCCGCCGCGGAGAGCGAGGATCCGGGCCCCAACGACATCGCCCGTGTGGTGGCCACCGTGAGGGCAGCAGCCGATGCGGCACAGGTCCCGACCCCGCGAAAGCCATGGCTGGCCGAGCTCGCCGATGCCTACGACCTCTCCCGCCTGCCGTCGCGCCGCACGGACGAGGACCTGCTGCTGGGCGTGATGGACACACCCGAGGACCAGGCGCAGCCCACGGTCTCCTACTACCCGGATCGTGACGGCAACATGGCCATCTACGGGACCGGCGGCTCCGGCAAGTCGACCACGCTGCGCACGATTGCTATCTCCGCAGCCTCGACCGTGCGCGGCGGCCCGGTCCATGTCTACGGCCTGGACTTCGGCGCCTCCGGCCTCACCATGCTCGAGGACCTTCCGCACGTGGGAGCGATCGTCCCCGGCGACGACGAGGAGCGTGTCATCCGCCTGCTGCGCACCCTGCGCACGCTCATCGACGACCGCGCCCGTGACTTCGCGACCGTGCGCGCCGGCTCCGTGGCGGAGTACCGCGACCTGGCGGGGAAGCCGGAGACCCCCAGGGTCCTCCTGCTGGTCGACGGCATGGCCGCTTTCCGTGAGGCCTACGACTACTCGGGCCTCACGAAATGGTTCACCGCGTTCGTGCAGATCGCGACCGACGGCCGACAGGTCGGCGTGCACGTCATCGTCACCGGTGACCGTTCCGGCGCGGTCCCCACGTCGCTGGGCTCCTCGATACAGCGCCGACTCGTCCACCGCATGCCCGGTCCCGATGACTACGCCGGGTTCGGCGTGCCCAAGGACGTGCTGGATGCCGACTCACCGGCCGGCCGGGCCATCCTCGACGGACACGAGGTCCAGGTCGCCGTGCACGGCGGCGACTCCAACATCGCGATCCAGTCGCGAGAGGTCACGAAGCTCGCCGAGGCGATGCGTCGCGCAGGTGTCCCTGAGGCCCCGCGCGTCGAGCGTCTGCCCGAACGGGTCGAGCTCTCGCAGCTGCGTCCCGTCGTGGCTGGCAGACCGGTGCTCGGCCTCGCCGACGAGACGCTCGCAGAGGTGACCATCCAGCCCCGTGGCGCCTTCATGGTCTCGGGACCGATGGGCTCCGGCCGCACCACGGCGATGCTGACGATCGCCCACGGACTGAAGGCTTTGGAGACTCCCATGCGCCTGGTGCGCTTCTCCGCACGACGCACGCCGCTGACCGGGCTGCCGATCTGGGACGTGGAGGGATCCGACCCCGAGCGCGTCCGTGAGCTCGCCGTGCAGCTGCGGCAGACGGTCGATGCAGGCGCCGCCGGGGAGGGGCGGCTCGCCCTGTTCATCGACGGTGTCGCGGACTTCACCGGCAGCAGCATCGAGGCCGACCTGGACAGGCTGATACGCACCTGCGTTCGCGACGGGCAGTTCGTGGTGGGCGAGAACGATTCGGCGTCCTGGTCCCAGGCGTATGTCCTGGCCCAGCCTTTCAAGTCCGGCCGCCGCGGGCTGCTTCTCCAGCCGGGGGAGATGGATGGCGACGCGCTGCTCGGCACCGGACTGGGGAGGATCCGTCGAGCAGACCTCCCTGCGGGCCGCGGCTTCCTCGTGCACGGCGGGCGAGCGATCAAACTGCAGGTCGCGCAGATCACCGGGTGAGGCAGACACCGTCGACGGAGGCGAGCTCGGGAAGTTATCCCCAGAGGGAGAGCTCCCATGGTCCGGTATCGGCCGTCGCCCTAGTGTGGACCTCGAGCACGACGCAGGGGTGATGCCCCGCACGGGGTGCTGCCGCGCAGAGCCAGGAAGGGGTGTCGGGATCGTGAATGCCACCAAGGGGATGAATGTCGAGGAGGTCCGGCGGATGTCGGCTCGGCTGCGCGAAGCGGCCGCCGAGATCACGGGGATCGAGCAGGAGCTCACCGCCGGGCTCGAGGCCGTGGACTGGACCGGGCCGGACGCAGACCGCTTCCGCAGCCAGTGGGCAGGGCAGATGGTCCCAGCCATGCAGCGGATCATGACCTCCGTCCAGGAGTTGGGGGACAGCGCGGACCGCAACGCCGCCGAACAGGACGCGGCATCCACCAGCTGACCGCGCTCAACGGGTCGTCGACCCGGCGCGTCCCAGCACAACGAACCCGGCGCCCGAGCAGCTCGCCTGCTCGGGCGCCGGGTTCTTCGAGACTGATATCTTTGCCGGCATTGCCGCAGGCACGAACGGAGCATTCATGACCAGGAACATCGCGTACCCGAGCGCCGACTTCCCCGGCCCGCCGACGATCACCGTCGGGATCCCCGATGACTGGGAGACCCTCACGGTCCCGGGCGTTCACCTCGCCGCTGCCCAGCCCCACGTGGACGGACAGTTCCGCGCGAACATCGTGGTCACCGTGCAGCGATTCGGCCCCGATTTCACGGACCAGGACGCACGAGCGGGTCTCGAGCAGCGCAAGTCCTCCCTGCCCGGCCTCGAGGAGCTCGGCACCGGTACGGTCGACGTGGACGGGACCAGCTGGACCACGAGCGAATACAGCTACACCCAGCCCGGCCACACCACCGTGGTGCAGTCGGCCCGCTACACCCTCGTCGACCGTGGCGGCGTCGCCAAGGACATCGTCGAGATCGTGGGCAGCTGCGGCGCCGAGTCCGCTGGCGACGAGGCGGAGATCGTGCGATCGATTCAGGACACCGTCACCGTCGAACTCGCCTGACGCACCCTGGCCGCCGGCGAGCGAGCGACCCGGCGAGGCGCCGTGGCTGCCGGAGTGCGACCCGGCGAGGCGCCTCGGTGCGCTGGCGTCGCCAGGTGCGCCGCGCTCGTCCGGCCGCTGGGATCGTCCGATCCGCTGGGACGGTCGGGCTCTCAGGCCGCCCCCTCACCACACCGAAGCCCCGATGCCGCACGAGCGGCATCGGGGCTTCTTCGTCGTGAGTTATCCACAATGGCTCAAACGCAAGAACCATGCTCTGACCTGCGGGAACAACCTCAACTGGGGGTGTGGAGGGAGGCCGGGATCCGAGTGATGGTCACGGATCTCGACGCTGTCTAGGGTTGGTGCCATCACCTGGGGTGCGACTGCGAGGTCGGGTCGGGTGGGGACAGTCGCAACGACGAGATGGAGCACGTGATGAAGAAGGGTATGACCCCTGAGGTCGTCGAGAAGATGGGTCAGCAGATCGCCGAATCCGGTGAGCAGGCTCAGCAGATCTACACGCAGGTGCAGGGTCGGGTCTCGGAGTTCGACTGGACGGGGGAGGACCGCGATCGGTTCGTGAGCGAGTTCGACGGTGAGCTCGGGCAGCTGGTGCAGCAGATCGTGCAGCAGGCGAGCCAGTTCACTGAGCGGGCGTCGCAGAATGCGGCGGCTCAGCGCGAAGCATCGGCCTGACCACCGGCACGGTGGCCTTTTCCAGCAGTGATCCGCACGATGTCAAAAGGGGTATGTGATGACTTTCAAGGGTATGAATCCGGAGGAGGGGCGCGAGGTGGCGACCTCGATCAGCGAGGCGGGCCAGCAGATCCTCGAGGCGATCGATGCCTCCACGAGCCTCGTCAACACGGTGGAGTGGATCGGTCCGGACTATGACGCCTACCAGGAGGACTGGAATGCGTTCGTGTCCGGCCCGGTGGCGAATCTGGTCGAGGGCTTCCAGCGCCGCTCCGATGAGCTGGGCACTCATGCCGAGCAGCAGGATGCAGCGTCCAACCAGCAGTGATCTGCTGATCGGGCGCCGCGATGCCACAGGGCTCCGTTCCGCGTGAGAGGCGAAGGAGTCCTGTGGCATCGACATGCTGCTGCGAGAGCAGCGGGCCGATCGGCCCTACCAGCGGTGCGTTCAGCGGAAGTTGAGGAACTGCAGTGCGACGTCGAGGTCCTTGCCCTTGAGTAGGGCGATGGTGGCCTGCAGGTCGTCACGGCTCTTGGAGGAGACGCGAAGCTCGTCGCCCTGGATCAGCGGCTTGACCCCCTTGGGGCCTTCGTCGCGGATCAGCTTGGCGATCTTCTTGGCGTCCTCGGAGCTGATGCCCTCCTTGAGGCCGGCGACGAGACGCACCTCCTTGCCGGACTGCTTGGGCTCGCCGACGTCCAGGGCCTTCAGAGAGATCCCACGCCGGATCAGCTTGGACTGCAGCACGTCGAGAACGGCGAGCACACGCTCCTCCGCATTCGCCGTCAGCACGATCTCGTCGCTGCCGAGGTTGAGCGAGGCTCCAGTGTTGCGGAAGTCGTAGCGCTGGCCCACCTCCTTGACAGCCTGGTTGACGGCGTTGTCGACCTCCTGACGGTCGAGCTTGCTCACGATGTCGAACGATGAATCTGCCACGGGGCGTCCTTCCTTCTCGGGCCGCCGACGACCTTCTGGCTGCGTCGGCGGCGGCTGTGTACGTGCCGGTGCCCCGAGCGGGCTCGGGGCAGGTCCCTCGAGCCTGCCTGCTCGGAGCGTCGTCCCAGCTCAGGGGCTCTGTGACCTTCTTCATGCAGTCCAGGGGCCTCCTGGGTTAGCGTCGCCCGCAGAGCACCGCTATGCTGTTTCGAGTCCGCTTCCGGCGGCCACGAGATCTGATCGCGTGGGCAACGGAGGTGTACAGCGGCAGATTACCCGAGTGGCCAAAGGGAGCTGACTGTAAATCAGCTGGCATTGCCTTCGTGGGTTCGAATCCCTCATCTGCCACCGCTGACGATCCCCGGATCCGAAGCAGCCGAGAGTCCCTGTGACTCGAGGCACCGGAGAAGGTTCAGGATTTGCCCGCTGGGCAGGGACTGTGTAAAGTTCACCGGGTTGCCCTGATAGCTCAGTCGGCAGAGCGTCTCCATGGTAAGGAGAAGGTCAAGGGTTCGATTCCCTTTCAGGGCTCTGATGGATGTGGCGGCCCGGTCTCATTCGAGATCGGGCCGTTTCATCGGTCATGCCGGGGTAGCTCAGACGGTTAGAGCGCACGACTCATAATCGTGAGGTCGCGGGTTCGATCCCCGCCCTCGGTACCACGCCGGTCCTACCGGAGTGTACGATCCACATCCCCCGAGTACGGGGACCCACGAGGTGCGCCGCGGGGCGTGCCACCCGGACGAAAGAGGCGAACCGTGGCGAGCAAGAGCTCTGACGTGCGTCCCAAGATCACCATGGCTTGTGTTGATTGCAAGGCGCGCAACTACATCACCAAGAAGAACCGCCGTAACACCCCGGATCGGCTCGAGCTCTCGAAGTTCTGCCCGACCTGCGGCAAGCAGACGGCGCACCGAGAGACCCGCTGAGCGGACCTCTCGCGCACTTCACCAAAGGCCACACGGGCTCGTCCCGGGTGGCCTTTCGTGCGTCCTGGCCCGGTGACCTGGCGGACAGGACGGCCGTGATCAGGGTGTCCCGCAAGGGCACGGCGGCCGACCTGAGATCATCGGACCGACACCATCCGTCGGCCGACGAGGCCGCGTCCTCCCGGGAGAAGACATGACCACCACCCCTGACCCCGACTTCGCCGGTCGCACCTATCCGGCCGGCCCCGTGCACACGGTCTCGGCAGCGAAGATCGCCGAATTCGCCCGCGCCACCGGTGCCGGTTCGCCCGTGCACACGGACCCCGAGGCCGCCCGTGCGGCGGGCCACGCCGACGTGGTCGCCCCACCCACCTTCCTGGTCTCTCTCGCCCAGGCCACCGAGGCCCAGTACATCGAGGATCCGGCCGCCGGGATCGACTTCACGCGGGTGGTCCACGGGGAGGAGTCGTTCACGCTGCATCGACCCGTCGTCGCCGGGGACCGGCTGGTCCCGACGCTCACCGTCGAATCGATCCGCGCTGCCGGCGGCCACTCCATGATCGCGACGCGGGTCGACATGGCCGAGGAATCCGGCGGAGACGTCGCGAGCGTGCGCAGCATGATCGTCGTGCGCGGAGACTGATCCCGCCTCCGCACCCGCCACGCGCTCACCTCGCAGCCGGTGCCCCGGTGCCCCGGTGCCCCAGTGCCCCGGTGCCCCAGTGCCCCGGTGTCACCCGTGCCGCCCGTGCACTCAGGGCCCGTGGCGTGCGCAGCGCCTTCGACGCCCGCAGCGCCTGCCACGTCGTCACCACCGCGGATACCCGCCATCCCTCGACCGTTCAGATCCCGACCTTCAGGAGCAGACATGACTGCCACCCCTGCCACCCCGCTCGACCTCTCCGTCGGCCAGGAGCTCGCCCGCACCCGGCACGAGATCAGCCGTGACACTCTCGTGCGCTACGCCGGCGCCTCCGGGGACTTCAACCCCATCCACTACAACGACACCGCCGCCACCGACGCGGGCCTGCCCGGCGTGATCGCCCACGGCATGCTCACCATGGGGGCTGCGGTCACCGGTCTGCTGGATGCCGTCGGGGACCCCACCGCGGTGCGGGCCTACTCGGTGCGCTTCACCAACCCGGTGCCGGTGCCCGCGACCGGGCACGTCGTGCTCGAGACGGTCGCCGTCGTCGGCGCGATCGACGAATCCGCCGGCACCGCGCGCGTCGACATCACCGCCCAGGTCGACGACACCAAGGTGCTCGGGCGCGCCCGCGCCACGATCGCCACGACGGCCGGTGCCCCCGCCGACGGCCAGGTCGGCGCAGCATGAAGCTTTCGGATCTCACCACTCTCCGCGTCGGCGGACCCATCGGCACTCTCGTCGAGGCCCGTTCTGATCAGGAGGTCATCGACGCCGTCCGCGCAGCCGACGAGGCCGGACGACCGCTGCTCGTGCTCGGAGGCGGCTCCAACCTGGTCGCCTCGGACGAGCCCTTCGACGGCACCGTCGTGCTGCTGCGGGATCCCGAGGAGCCGCCGCTGCTCGACGCGACCTGCGAGGTGGGCGCGTCCGGCGAGCCGGACGGAATCCCCGTCGACCCCGCGGATCTCTCCCCGCTGGATCCGACCTGCGGGGGAGCGATCGTCGAATACTTCGCCGGTGTCTCCTGGGATCGTGCGGTCCGGTACGCGATCGCTCGAGACATGGTCGGCATCGAGGCGCTCTCCGGGATCCCCGGGACCGTCGGCGCCACCCCGATCCAGAACGTCGGCGCCTACGGCCAGGAGGTCTCCTCCACGATCTCCCGTGTGCGCACCTGGGACCGTGAGCGCAGCGCCGTGCGCACGTTCTTCGCCGCCGACTGCGACTTCTCCTATCGCGACAGCGTGTTCAAGCGCACCCGTTACTCCGGAGACGTGCCCTCGGCGACGGGCCGCTACGTCGTGCTGTCCGTCACGTTCCAGCACACGATCGGCAGCCTCTCCGCGCCGATCCGCTACGCCCAGCTGGCCGATGCGCTCGGCGTCGAGGTGGGAGATCGGGCTCCGATGCGCGAGGTGCGCGAGGCGGTGCTCGCGATCCGCGGCGCCAAGGGGATGGTCCTGGACCCGGCCGACCATGACACCTGGAGCGCCGGTTCGTTCTTCACCAACCCGATCCTCGAGGCCGACGACGCAGCGAGCCTTCCTGAGGGCGCTCCGCGGTACGACGCAGGTCAGGGCCGGGTGAAGACGAGTGCGGCCTGGCTCATCAGCCACTCCGGCATCGAGCGCGGCCATGCGGTGGGGGAGCGGGCGTCCCTGTCGACCAAGCACTCCCTGGCGCTGACCAACCGCGGCGGTGCCGGCAGTCAGGACATCATCGACCTCGCGCGGGACGTGCAGCGCCGGGTCGACGAGAGCTACGGGATCCACCTGGTCCCGGAACCTGTCCGCCTCGGCATCGATCTGTGAGCCCGGCCTAGGATGGGCACGGCGCCCGCCGCCGCCCCGTCCGTCACCGCAGGAGGCCCCGTGAACGTCCTCGACCAGTCCATCTCGGATCTCGACCCGGAGATCGCCGACGTCCTCGATCGTGAGCTCGCCCGTCAGCAGCGCACCCTCGAGATGATCGCCAGCGAGAACTTCGTCCCGCGTGCAGTGCTGCAGGCTCAGGGCTCGGTCCTGACCAACAAGTACGCCGAGGGTTATCCCGGTCGTCGCTACTACGGCGGATGCGAAGAGGTCGACGTCGCGGAGCAGATCGCGATCGATCGGGCCAAGGAGCTGTTCGGCGCCGAGCACGCGAACGTGCAGCCGCACTCGGGTGCCTCCGCGAACGCTGCGGTGATGCATGCCCTCGCCCGTCCCGGCGACAAGCTGATGGGCCTGTCCCTCGCCCACGGCGGCCACCTCACGCACGGCATGAAGATCAACTTCTCCGGTCGGCTCTACGACATCGTGGCCTACGAGACGGAGCCCGAGACGGGTCTGATCGACATGGACAAGGTGCGCGAGCTGGCAGTAGCCGAGCAGCCGAAGGTGATCGTCGCGGGCTGGTCCGCGTACACCCGTCAGCTCGACTTCCCGGCGTTCCGTGCGATCGCCGACGAGGTCGGTGCGGCCCTGTGGGTCGACATGGCGCACTTCGCGGGTCTCGTCGCCGCGGGCCTGCACCCCAGCCCCGTCCCGTACGCCGACGTCGTCTCGACCACGATCCACAAGACCATCGGAGGCCCCCGCTCCGGCATGATCCTGTGCACTGAGAAGTGGGCCAAGAAGATCGATTCCGCAGTCTTCCCCGGCCAGCAGGGCGGCCCGCTCATGCACGTGATCGCTGCGAAGGCCGTCGCCCTCAAGGTGGCGGCCACCGAGGAGTTCACCGACCGCCAGGCCCGCACCCTGGAGGGCGCGAAGCTCCTCGCCGAGCGCCTCCAGCAGGAGGACGCCAAGGCGGCCGGCGTGAAGGTCATCTCCGGCGGCACCGACGTGCACCTCGTGCTCGTGGACCTCGTCGACAGCGAGCTCGACGGCCAGCAGGCCGAGGACCGTCTCCACGAGGTCGGCATCACCGTGAACCGCAACGCGGTCCCGAACGATCCGCGGCCGCCGCGCGTCACCTCGGGTCTACGCATCGGCACCCCGGCTCTGGCCACCCGCGGCTTCGGCGCCGCGGAGTTCACCGAGGTCGCCGACGTCATCGCCCTGGCGCTCACCGGCGGAGCGGACGTCGAGTCCCTCCGTCAGCGCACTCAGGCCCTTGCCGACGCGAAGCCGCTGTACGCGGACCTCCAGCAGCACTGAGCGACGGATGGGGCTCGACGCGACGACGTCGGGCCCCATCGCCGTCTCCGGCGGGCACGATCATCCTTCCCGCCGCACCCGGCGACGGGCGCCGATCGCCTTTCCCGCCGCACCCGGTGGCGGGCGCCGATCTGCCTTCCCGCCGCACCCGGCGGGCTTGATCATCCTTCCCACCACCCCACGACCCTCCAGCACCGACATCCCCAAGGAGCGCCATGACGGCACAGATCCTCGACGGCAAGGCCACCGCGAAAGCGATCAAGGAGGAGCTCGCCGAGCGCGTGACGCGGCTCGTCGACGCCGGCCATGAACGACCGGGACTCGCGACCGTCCTGGTGGGGGAGGACCCCGGCAGCGCCGCCTATGTGCGCGGCAAGCACCGCGACAGCGAACAGATCGGGCTGCATTCGATCCAGAAGACGCTCCCGGCGGACGCCTCCCAGGCGGCTGTCGAGGCCATCGTGGACGAGCTGAACGAGGATCCCGCCTGCACCGGCTACATCGTGCAGCTCCCGCTGCCTAAGCAGATCGACACCGACGCGATCCTCGAGCGGATCGATCCGGCCAAGGACGCCGACGGCCTGCACCCGATGAACCTCGGCCGCCTGGTGCTGAACGCCTACACGCCCATCCACACGCCGCTTCCCTGCACGCCCCGGGCCGTCATCGAGCTGGTCGAGCGTCACGGACTCGACTTCCGTGGCAAGGACGTCGTGGTCGTCGGCCGCGGCATCACGGTCGGCCGCTCCATCGGCGCCCTGCTGACCCGTCGCGAGTACAACGCGACGGTGACCCTGTGCCATACCGGCACTGCGGATCTGCCCGCCCAGCTGCGCCGCGCCGACGTGGTCGTCGCCGCGGCCGGCGCCGCACACCTCGTGCGCGCGGAGGACATCAAGCCCGGCGCGATCGTCCTCGACGTCGGTGTCTCGCGCCGTGAGGACCCTGCGGGCGGCAAGGCCACGCTCGTGGGCGACGTCGACCCCGCCGTGCGGGAGGTCGCCGGCTGGATCAGCCCCAATCCCGGCGGCGTCGGTCCCATGACCCGTGCGCTGCTGATGAAGAACGTCGTCGAGGCGGCCGAGCGTGCCGCCGGGATCGAGGAGTCCGCATGAGCCTGACCATCGCGACCGTCAACGTCAACGGCCTGAGGGCCGCCGAGCGCAAGGGGATGCGCGACTGGCTCGCCTCCACGGCGGCCGACGTCGTCACCCTGCAGGAGGTGCGCGCCCCCGAGGACCTCCTGCCCGGTCTCGTCGGCGAGGACTGGGCCATCGTCGGCGAGGTCTCGGAGCTGAAGGGCCGTGCCGGAGCAGCGATCGCCGCCCGCACCTCGCTCGGCGCGATCGACCTCGCGGGCGCCCGTCACGGGCTGCCTGGCCTCACCGAGCCCAGCCACACCGGCCGCTGGCTCGAAGCGGACCTCGCCGACCCCTTCGGCGATGGTCGCGCTCTCACGGTCATCTCCTGCTACATGCACTCGGGCAACACCGAGAAGCCGCAGACGATGACCGACAAGTACGAGTTCCTCGACGTGATGATAGAGCGCCTCGAACAACTCCGTGCCGATGGCCGTCACGTGGTGCTCACCGGCGACATCAACATCGCCCATACCGAGTGGGACATCAAGAACTGGAAGGGCAATCTGAAGTCCGCCGGCTTCCTGCCCGAGGAGCGCGCGTACCTGGACCGCCTGACCACCGATGCCGGCTTCGTGGACGTGCACCGCACGCTGCACGGCGACGGCCCCGGGCCCTACACCTGGTGGTCGCAGCGCGGCAAGGCCTTCGACAACGACGCCGGATGGCGGATCGATTACCAGCTGGCCACCGAGGACCTCGCAGCGCGCGCGACCTCCGCCCAGGTGGATCGTGCGCCCAGCTACGACACCCGCTGGTCCGATCACGCGCCGCTGGTGATCTCCTACTCCTGACCGACAGTCGTAGGCCGGTGCGCCTCGCCAGGCCAGCTGCCCGCAGCCCGCTTGGCCGCGCGCCCGCCCTGCCGCACGTCGCCCGGGCCGCACGGCCGCCTGCTGACCCGTGCTCCGGTCCTGCCGCACGCACGTCGGCCTGCTGGCCCGTGCTCCGGTCCTGCCGCAAATGTGAGCGTGGGACCCATCCGAACAGTCCGGATGGGTCCCACGCTCACATTTGGCGACCCGAGGGCGGCGAGCCGAGGGTGACGACAGCGACAGCGGCGACCCGAGGGCGGCGCCAGCGACAGCGGCGACCCGAGGATGCCAGCGGGCGACCCGAGGGCGGCGGCGTCCTGGTTGGTGCGGAGCGCCGCCGCGCATGCCGCACGGCTCAGACGCGGCCGCGGATCACAGCCTGCTTGACCTCGGCGATCGCCTTGGTGACCTGGATGCCGCGGGGGCAGGCCTCGGTGCAGTTGAAGGTGGTGCGGCAGCGCCACACGCCTTCCTTGGAGTTCAGGATCTCGAGGCGCTGCTCGCCGGCGTCATCACGCGAGTCGAAGATGAAACGGTGCGCGTTGACGATCGCGGCGGGGCCGAAGTACTGCCCGTCGGTCCAGAACACGGGGCACGAGGAGGTGCACGCCGCGCACAGGATGCACTTGGTGGTGTCGTCGAAGCGCTCGCGCTCCTCGGCGGACTGCAGACGCTCGCGGCTGGGCTCCTGGCCCTTGGCGACGAGGAACGGCATGACCTCGCGGTAGGAGTCGAAGAACGGCTCCATGTCCACGATGAGGTCCTTCTCGACCGGGAGGCCCTTGATCGGCTCGACCGTGATCGGCTTCTTGAGGTCGAGGTCCTTCAGCAGCGTCTTGCAGGCCAGGCGGTTGCGGCCGTTGATGCGCATCGCATCCGAGCCGCAGACGCCGTGCGCGCAGGAGCGACGGAAGGTGAGCGACCCGTCGAGGTGCCACTTGATCTCGTGCATCGCATCCAGCACACGGTCGGTGCCGTGCATGGTGATGGTGAAGTCCTCCCAGTGGGTGCCCTTGTCATCCTCCGGGTTGAAGCGCGCGATGCGCAGCGTGACCTCGAACGAGGGGATCGCCTCGACCCCTTCGTCGGCCTTCGGCTTCTCAGCGACGGCAGTCATCAGAACGTACGCTCCTTCGGCTCGTATCGGGTGATCACGACGGGCTTGGTGCCCAGCCGGACCGTGGTGCCCTCATCGCCCTGCTCGCCCTCGAGGGTGCGGTAGGCCATCGTGTGCGAGAGGTAGTTGACATCATCGCGGGTGTCGTAGTCCTCGCGGAAGTGGCCGCCGCGGGACTCCTTGCGGTTCAGCGCGCCGATCGTCACGATCTCGGCGAGGTCGAGCAGGAAGCCCAGCTCGACCGCCTCCATGAGGTCCAGGTTGTAGCGCTGGCCCTTGTCCTGGATCGCGACCGTCTCGTAGCGCTTCTTGAGGTCCGCGATGCCGGCGAGGGCGGCGCGGCAGGTCTCGTCGGTCCGGAACACCTGGACGTTGGCGTCCATGAGCTCCTGCAGATCGCGGCGGATGTCGGCGATGCGGTCCTCCGTCGCCGGACGGTCCCGCAGACGCTGCAGCAGCTCCACGGTCGGTGCCTCCAGGCCCTCGGGAAGCTCGGCGAGCTCGACCTCCTCGGCGTGCTTCGCGGCGGCGATGCCGGCGCGACGGCCGAAGACGTTGATGTCCAGCAGCGAGTTCGTGCCCAGGCGGTTGCCGCCGTGCACGGAGACGCACGCGGTCTCGCCCGCGGCGTACAGACCGGGGATCACATCGGTCTCGTTGCGCAGCACCTCGCCCTGGACGTTGGTCGGGATGCCGCCCATGCCGTAGTGCGCAGTCGGGAACACGGGCACGGGGTCGGTGTAGGGCTCCACGCCGAGGTAGGTGCGCGCGAACTCGGTGATGTCCGGAAGCTTCGCGTCGATGTGGGCGGGCTCGAGGTGGGTGAGGTCCAGGAGGACGTAGTCCTTCTTCGGGCCGCAGCCCCGGCCCTCGCGCACCTCATTGGCCATCGCACGGGCGACGACGTCACGGGGCGCGAGGTCCTTCAGCGTCGGCGCGTAGCGCTCCATGAAGCGCTCCATGTTGCTGTTGCGCAGGATCGCGCCCTCGCCCCGGGCGGCCTCCGAGAGGAGGATGCCCAGGCCTGCCAGGCCCGTCGGATGGAACTGGAAGAACTCCATGTCCTCGAGCGGGATGCCGCGGCGGAAGGCCATGGCCGGTCCGTCACCGGTGAGGGTGTGGGCGTTCGAGGTGGTCTTGAAGATCTTCCCGAAGCCGCCCGAGGCGAAGACGACCGACTTCGCACGGAAGATGTGCAGCTCACCGGTGGCGAGCTCGTAGGTCACCACGCCGGAGGCGCGGACGCCCTCGTCGGTGCGCGGGTCGCCCGTCATGAGGATGTCGAGCACGTAGTACTCGTTGAAGAACTCCACCTGCTGCTTCACGCAGTTCTGGTAGAGGGTCTGGAGGATCATGTGACCGGTGCGGTCCGCCGCATAGCAGGAGCGACGCACGGGGGCCTCGCCGTGCTCACGGGTATGGCCGCCGAAGCGACGCTGGTCGATGCGACCCTCGGGGGTGCGGTTGAACGGCAGGCCCATCTTCTCGAGGTCGAGCACCGCGTCGATGGCCTCCTTGGCCATGATCTCGGCGGCGTCCTGGTCGACCAGGTAGTCGCCGCCCTTGACGGTGTCGTACGTGTGCCACTCCCAGTTGTCGTCCTCGACATTGGCCAGGGCGGCGCACATGCCTCCCTGGGCGGCACCGGTGTGGGACCGCGTGGGGTACAGCTTCGTGACGACGGCGGTGCGGGCGTCCTTGGAGGATTCGAGCGCCGCGCGCATTCCGGCGCCACCGGCACCGATGATGACCACGTCGTAGTTATGGGTCTGCATGTCTGGTGACTGCTCCGTTTCGGGGTCGACCGGGAAGAACGATGTCGGGGGCCGGGCGGGCCGGCCCCCGGGGACGAGTTGTCAGCCTTCGCAGAGGGAGGGCAGCAGGCTGGGGTCGGCACCGACCGGGCACGGGTCGAAGGTGAAGATGACCAGGGTGCCGAGCACGATCGTCACGACGACCGCGAACAGCAGCAGGGACTTCAGGACCATCCGGACCGTGGGCTTGCGCGCGTAGTCGCTGATGATCGTGCGCACGCCGTTGCCGCCGTGGATGAGGCCGAGCCAGAGCATCAGCAGGTCCCAGACCTGCCAGAACGGGGAGGCCCACTTGCCGCCCACGAAGGCGAAGTCGATGCCCTTGACTCCTTCGCCGAGCCACAGGTTCACGAAGAGGTGACCGAAGACGAGGATCACGAGGAGGACACCGGAGACGCGCATGAACAGCCACGACATCATCTCGGTGTTGACGCCGTGCATGCCGGTGCGCCGGTAGCGGGTGGTGGGATCGGGGATCGAGGTGGTGGACTGTGCACTCATGATCAAGCTCCGAACATGTGCATGAGCTGGCGGGGAACGAAGCCGAGCATCAGGACGACCCAGAGCACGACGACGCCCCAGAACAGCTTCCGCTGGTGGGTGGTGCCCTTGGACCAGAAGTCCACGAGGATGATGCGAAGGCCGTTCAGGGCGTGGAACAGGATCGCGCCGACGAGACCGATCTCGCCGAGGCCGAAGACGATGGTCTTGTAGTGACCGATCACCTCGTTGTACGCCTCTGGAGAGACCCTGACCAGTGCGGTGTCGAGCACGTGCACGAGCAGGAACAGGAAGATGAGCATTCCCGAGATGCGGTGGGCGACCCAGGACCACATGCCCTCGCGACCGCGATAGAGCGTCCCGGATTGGGCTGATGCCACGGAAGATCCTCCAGAAGCGACGGATTGGCGCCGGGAGCGGGATGCGTCGCCGCTGTGGTGGGCGCGCGGGTCCCGGATGCGATCCGGACGACCTTCGCGGCGCTCCGGACGCCCTGCGGGCACCCGTTTCACGACACGGCGACATCATCATCGCCCCCGACAGGGGCGGAGCCAGCCTAGCACCATGACGTGCAGGTCCTGGGCATCTCGACGGGGTGGGGAAGCGTCCCCACCGGCCTGCGTCCAAGGGTGCGGCGGCACGGATACGCTGGGCACATGCCCCAGGCTCCCTTCGTTCCCGTGATCCCCGCTGGCGGTGCCGGAACCCGATTGTGGCCGCTCTCACGCCGGGGCCGGCCCAAGTTCCTGCTCGACCTCACCGGCAGCGGAGCCTCTCTCCTGCAGCAGACGGTCGCGCGCCTCGCCCCGCTCGCGGACCGGGCCCCGATCGTCGTCACCGGAGTGCCCCATGTCGCCGCGGTGCGGGAGCAGGTCGGCTCCGACGTGCAGATCCTGGCGGAGCCCTCGCCGCGCAACTCGATGCCCGCGATCGCGCTGGCGGCCGCGCTCGTGGAGCGTGACTCCCCGGACGCCGTCATCGGGTCCTTCGCGGCGGACCATCTCATCGGGGACGATGCGTCCTTCGCCCGAGCGGTCACCGCCGCCCGACATGCGGCCGAGCTCGGACATCTGGTGACGATCGGTATCCGACCCACTCATGCCGCGACCGGCTTCGGCTACATCGAGCGGGTGGTCGAGCGACACCTCGAGCGGGACGGCGAGAAGACGTCGGCCGACGGGGGAGCAGCGTCCGGCACGGCAGCGGCAGCAGGGCCGACGGGGACGGCTGCGGCGACGGAGACAGCGGCGGCGACGGGGACAGCTGCTGTGACGGGGACAGCTGCGGCGACGGAGACAGCAGCGACAGCCGAGGGCGAGCTGCGGGCCCTCGGCGCCGTACCCGTCTCGCGGTTCGTCGAGAAGCCTGACCGCGACAGGGCCGAGGCGTTCCTCGCGTCCGGCACGTTCTCCTGGAACGCGGGCATCTTCGTGGTGCGGGCCCGCGTGCTGCTCGATGAGCTGGCCGAGCAGATCCCCGGGATCGCCCACGGCGCGCGAGCGATCGCCGCCGCCCACGGCACGCAGGAGTACAGCTCGGTGCTCGCCGAGATCTGGCCGCGGCTGACCTCCATCGCGATCGACCATGCATTGGCCGAGCCGCTCGCCGCGGCCGGGAAGGTCGCCATGGTTCCCGGGGACTTCGACTGGGACGACGTCGGCGACTTCGCCGCCCTCGCCCGCCAGCTGCGGGAGCACCGGGGCAGCACCGGTGCCGGCTCGGCGGGTTCCGGTCGCTCTGACGGTTCTGTCTGCGCTGGTGGACCTGTCGGCGCTGACGGACCTGATGACTCTGATGGCTCTGATGTCCAGGTGTTGGGCGCCGCGACCGTCGATGCCCTCTCCTCCACAGCGACGGTGTACGGTTCCACCGATCGCCACATCGCCCTGGTCGGACTGCAGGGCATCAGCATCGTGGACACCGAGGACGCCCTGCTGGTGCTCGCCGACGAGCAGGCCCAGACCCTCGCTCGCATCGTGGCTCGCCTCGATGAGAACGGGCACGGCCACCTGCGCTGAGCACACCCGCGCGGCGGCTTCCGTGTGCGAGGGGACGTCCGCGCAGGAGCGTCGTGCGGCGACGCAGCGCGCGCAGCGGTGCTCCGGTCGCTGACAGCAGGGGCGCCTCGTGGCGAGGACGGCACAGACGAACAGGGAGTGGGCACGTGGAGCAGTCGCAGCAGGTTCTGCTGGGAACCCCGGAACAGCGCTCGATGCTGGGTCCGGAGGGCCTGATCGCACGCACCGTCGCGGAGAGGGCCGACGATCTGCGCGAGGTGCGGCGCCATCTCCACCGCCACCCCGAGCTCTCCCACGAGGAGCACGACACCACGGAGTTCGTCCTCGAACGGCTGCGCGACCTGGGTCTCGCTCCGCAGCGGATGGCCAGCACCGGCGCGATCTGCGACATCCCCGGCAGTGACCCGACCCTCGCGCCCATCGCCCTGCGGGCTGACATGGACGCACTCGGCATTCCCGAGCTCACCACCGTCTCCTATCGCTCGACCGTCGAGGGCGTCTCCCATGCCTGCGGGCACGACGTCCACATGAGCGCCGTGCTCGGGGCCGCCACCACACTGGTCCGCGTGGCGGACGCGGGAGCACTGCGACGGGGCGTGCGCCTGGTGTTCCAGCCGTCCGAGGAGATGCACCCCTGCGGCGCGCTGGACCTCATCGGCCAGGGCGTCCTGGACGGCGTGGACTCGATCCTCGCCCTGCACTGCGACCCCGGTGTGGACGTCGGCCACGTGGGTCTGAAGAGCGGCCCGATCACCTCGGCGACGGACCCGGTGAAGATCCAGGTGCGCGGCGCCGGCGGGCACACCTCCCGCCCGCACCTCACCCAGGATCTGGTCTACGCGCTCGGCTCCATCGTGACTCAGCTGCCGGCAGCCCTGACCCGGCGCATGGACCCCCGCTCCGGGGTGAACCTCACCTGGGGCAGCGTCCACGCCGGTTCTGCCTTCAACGCGATTCCCAGCAGCGGCACCCTCGAGGGCACTCTGCGCTGTCTGGACCACGACGCCTGGGACAAGGCCGAGGAGCTGCTCGAATCGGTGCTCGCCGATCTCGTACGCCCCTGGGGCATCGAGGCCCGCGTCACGCATGATCGCGGCGTGCCGCCCGTCTCCAACGCCGCCAGCAGCGTCGACGTGCTCTCCGCCGCGGTGACCAGCACGCTGGGACGGGAGTTCCTGGATCCGACCGCGCAGTCCCTGGGCGGCGAGGACTTCGCCTGGTATCTCGAGAAGGTGCCGGGCGCGCTGGCCCGGCTCGGGACGCGCACCCCGGGCGGGCGCACCTACGACCTCCACATGGGCGACCTGATGATCGACGAGCGGGCCATCGGCATCGGGGCCTCGGTGCTCGCGAGCGCCTGCGTGCAGCGCGACCTGCTCCCGGTCTGACCGGCGGCCCCTCCGCCGGTCGCCGAGGGCCTCGTCCGCGTCGATTGCATAACGGTTCATCCGCCGCGCCCACCTCCGGCGCCAGGAGGGCTCCTGCGCGACTAGGGTCCGATTCGGAACGCGACAGAGCTGTCGCCCGATACCCCTCGGTGCCCGATCGGCCCGACTCTCCAGCGGAGGAACCCTCATGAAGAGCTTCACGCGTGCGCTCGCCCTCACCGGGGCAGGCGTCCTCACCCTGGCCGCCTGCGGCACGGCCCCCGACGAGGGCGGCAGCGGATCCAGCGACGCCGGCGGCGCCGGCAGCGACTACAAGGCCTGCATGGTCTCCGACGCGGGCGGCTGGGACGACAAGTCCTTCAACGAGTCCAGCCACGACGGTCTGCTCGCCGCCGAGAAGAACCTCGGGATCGAGAAGGCCGAGGCCGAGTCCTCGAGCGACTCCGACTTCGCCCCGAACATCAACAACATGGTCACCGAGGGCTGCGACCTCATCGTGACCGTCGGCTTCCTGCTGGCCCCTGCCACCGGCGCCGCCGGCGAGGCCAACCAGGACACCGACTTCGCGATCGTCGACTCCACCGCGCAGGACGCGGACGGCAGCCCGATCACGCTGGACAACGTCAAGCCCATCGAGTTCAACACCGCCGAGGCCGCGTTCCTCGCCGGCTACCTCGCCGCGGGCATGTCCGAGACCGGGAAGGTCGCCACCTACGGCGGCATGAACATCCCCACCGTCACCATCTTCATGGACGGCTACGCCGACGGTGTCGCGTACTACAACGAGACCAAGGACGCCGACGTGCAGGTGCTCGGCTGGAACAAGGACACGCAGGAGGGCTCGATCGTGGGCACCTTCGACGACCAGTCCAAGGGCAAGGCCGTCTCCGACGAGTTCTACAACGCGGGCGCGGACATCATCATGCCCGTCGCCGGCCCGGTCGGTGCCGGCACCCTCGCCTCCGCGAAGGAGGGCGAGGACCGCTCGGTGATCTGGGTCGACGCCGATGGCTACGAGACCAATGCGAGCGATGAGGATGCCCAGAGCGTCATCATGACCTCCGTGATGAAGGAGATGGGCACCGCCGTCGAGGACGTCATCAGCGTCTCCGCCGACGGCGAGTTCGACGCGACCCCGTACGTCGGCACCCTCGAGAACGGCGGCGTCGGCCTGGCCCCGTTCCACGACTTCGAGGACGACGTCCCCGAGGAGCTCTCCACCGAGCTCGACACCCTCAAGCAGGACATCATCGACGGCACGGTGACCGTCGAGTCGAAGGCCTCCCCGAAGGAAGCCTGATCCGCTGGACGAGGCGGTCCCGACCCTGACCGGGCCGGGACCGCCTCCTCCTGACCGCCGGCCCGATGATCTCGGCCGCCGCTGACGGAAGCGAGAACTGTGAAGCTCGAACTGCGTGGGATCACGAAGACCTTCGGGGCCTTCGTGGCCAACGATGCCATCGACCTGGTCGTCGAACCCGGTGAGATCCACTCCCTGCTGGGGGAGAACGGTGCCGGCAAGTCGACCCTGATGAACGTCCTGTACGGGCTGTACCGCCCCGACGGCGGCGAGATCGTCCTGGATGACGTGCCCGTCTCCTTCTCCGACCCCGGGGATGCGATGGCAGCCGGCATCGGCATGGTCCACCAGCACTTCATGCTCGTGCCCGTCTTCACCGTGGCGGAGAACGTGGTCCTCGGCCACGAGCCCACCAAGGGGGGCCTGCTCGACCTCGCGGCCGCGAGGAAGCTGGTGCGGGAGATCTCCGCCCGCTTCGGGTTCGAGCTCGATCCGGATGCGCTCGTGGAGAACCTCCCGGTCGGTGCCCAGCAGCGGGTCGAGATCATCAAGGCGCTCAGCCGCCGTGCCGAGGTGCTCGTGCTGGATGAGCCCACCGCCGTGCTCACGCCCCACGAGACCGACGAGCTGATGACGATCATGCGCCAGCTGCGCGACGAGGGCACCTCGATCGTGTTCATCACGCACAAGCTGCGTGAGGTCAAGGCCGTCTCCGATCGGATCACCGTGATCCGCCGCGGCCGGGTGGTCGGCGAGGCCGATCCGTCGGCCGACCAGGCCGAGCTCGCCTCCCTCATGGTGGGCAGGCAGGTCTCCCTCGCCCAGGACAAGGCCCCCGCGGCGCCCGGGGACATCGCCCTCGAGGTGAGCGACCTGCAGGTCACCGACGAGGCCGGGATGCGCACGCTGGACGGCGTCTCCTTCGAGGTGCACCACGGCGAGGTGCTCGCGATCGCGGGCGTCCAGGGCAACGGGCAGACCGAGCTCAGCGAAGCGCTGCTGGGTCTGCAGGAGACGGTGCACGGCTCCGCGCTGCTGGAGGGGCGGGAGCTCGTCGGCCGCAGCACCAAGCAGATCCTCGACGCCGGCATCGGCTTCGTGCCCGAGGACCGCACCCACGACGCCCTCGTCGCCGACTTCTCCGTCGCCGAGAACCTCGTGCTGGACCAGCACGACCGGGCGCCCTTCGGGTCCGCGCTCGCGATGAGCAGGAGAGCGGTGCAGCAGAACGCGGACACGCTCATCCCGGAGTTCGACGTGCGCACGGGATCCTCCGCCGCGGCCGTCTCCACGCTCTCCGGCGGCAACCAGCAGAAGGTGGTGATGGCCCGCGCCCTGAACCGCGAGCTGGCCCTCCTGATCGCCTCCCAGCCCACCCGCGGAGTCGACGTGGGCTCCATCGAGTTCCTCCACCGTCGGATCCTCGACGAGCGCGACAAGGGCACACCCGTGATCATCGTGTCCACCGAGCTGGACGAGGTCACCCAGCTGGCCGACCGAATCGCGGTGATGTACCGCGGCCAGATCCTCGGCATCGTCCCGGGCGACGAGGACCGCGACGTGCTCGGCCTGATGATGGCCGGATACACCGCCGAGGCCGCCCGCGAGGCCGTCGCCTCCGGTGCGCGCACCACCGACTCGCAGCTCGCCGACGAAGGAGAGATCGTATGACCGCCGTCGCCGATCCCGAGAACAGCGGGTCCGCCCCGGGCGTGGGGGCCGGGGGCGCCGACACCCCGCCCCCGCCCGAGCAGCAGGCCGAGAACCGCCTGAGCCGGACGCTCCAGAAGATCGCGCGCGGTGACACCCTCGTCGTGGTGATGAGCTTCGTGTTCGCGTTCATCGTGGGCTCCGTGCTCATCGTCATCTCCGACGACGAGGTCCGCGAGACGCTCGGCTACTTCTTCGCCCGGCCCTCCGACGCCTTCACCGCGATCTGGCAGTCCGTGAGCCAGGCCTACGAGGCCATGTTCCGCGGCGCCGTGTTCGACGGGCCCGGGTTCTCCCGCGTCGCCCAGGACCTCCGCGAGGCCGGCGGGTCCGGCACCTACGTGCTGCTGCCGGCGCTCGCCGCAGGCCTGCGCCCCCTGACCGAGACCCTCACCGTCGCGACCCCGCTGATCATCGCGGCCGCCGGCATGGCGGTCAGCTTCCGTGCCGGACTGTTCAACATCGGCGGCACCGGCCAGCTGATCGTGGGCTCCATGGCCGCCGGCTACATCGGCTTCTCCTGGAACCTCCCGATCGTCGTGCACCTGCTGGTCGCCCTCCTCGCCGGCCTGCTCGCCGGCGCCGTCTGGGGCGGCTTCGCGGGCTTCCTCAAGGCGCGCTTCGGCGCCAACGAGGTGATCAGCACGATCATGCTGAACTGGATCGCGACCTATCTGCTGTTCTTCGCGCTGAAGACCGCCGCCTTCACCGGCGCGAACCAGTCCCAGCCCACCTCACCCTCCGTCGCCGACACCGCGGTGCTGCCGCACCTGCTGGGATCGGGCTTCCGTCTGCACGCCGGCCTGATCCTCGCCGCCGGTTCGGCCGTCTTCCTGTGGTGGCTCATGAGCCGCTCGACCCTCGGCTTCCAGTTCCGCGCCGTCGGCTCCAACCCGCGTGCGGCCCAGGTCGCCGGCATCTCCCCGGCCCGCACGTCGTTCCTGGTGCTCGCCGTGGCCGGTGCGCTCGTGGGGCTCGCCGGAGCCGTCCACGTGCTCGGGACCGAGAAGCGGCTCACCGAGGGCGTCGCCGGAAGCATCGGCTTCGACGCCATCACGGTCGCCCTGCTGGGTCGCTCGGGTCCGGTGGGCATCGTGCTCGCCGGCCTGCTCTTCGCCGGCCTGTCCACGGGCGGCCGCTTCATGGAGACGAACCAGGGGGTGCCGCTCGACCTGGTGCAGGTCATCCAGGTGCTCGTGGTGCTGTTCATCGCGGCCCCGCCGCTCGTGCGCACGCTGATCGGCCTGCGCCGCATCGATCATCCCGGCGCCGGTGCGCGCGTGCGTCGTGCGAAGGCCGCCTCGTCCCGCGGCGTCGGCTCCGTCTCCGCCCCGGTCGGTGCCACGGGGGTCGCAGGCGGTGCCTCGACCGGCGCGTCGACCGCTGGCGGTGAGGGCGGATCAGGGAAGGCCGGGCCTCCGTCGGCCGACGACGATCCCTCCGCTGCGCGTGCTCCCGATCCCGCACCGCCCGCTGCGCCCGATCCAGACCTCGACCCGGAGACGCCGGGGCCCGCCGAGGGCGAGAACCCCGCCGGAGAGAAGGGAGAGACCCGATGAGCACCGCTCCCGCCGTCGTCAAGGACGACTCCGAGGTCACCCGGACCATCGACGACATCCGCCCGGACAGCTGGTGGCACATCCCGGCCACCACGACCGTGCTCGGCCTGCTCGCCCTGGTGCTGTTCGGCCTGCGGGGCATCCCCGGCGCCGACTCCGTCTACGCCCTGGCCCGCGAGGGCGACCTGAACCCCTTCGGCATCGTGCCCGAGAGCATCACGGTGCCCTCGATGGCCGCTTCGATCGTGCTGTCGGTCCTCGCGCTCCTCGCCTCGGGCGCTCTGTGGGCGCTGCAGGCTCGGGTCGCCCGGCCGTCGGCGCGCGTGCGCGTCACGCTCATCGTCGTCTTCGCCGTCGCCTGGGTCCTGGCCTTCATGACCTGGGTGATCTCCGAGCGCACCCTCGGGGTGGCGACGCTGCTCCAGGGCACCCTCGCGCTCGCCGTGCCGCTCGCCTTCGGCGCCCTCTCGGGCGTCCTGTCGGAACGCGCCGGCGTCATCAACATCGCCATCGAGGGCCAGCTGCTCTTCGGCGCGTTCGGGGCGGCCCTGGTCGGCTCGATCGCTGGGAGCGTCTGGGTGGGGCTGCTCGCGGCACCGGTCATGGCACTCGTGATGGGCGCGATGCTGGCCCTGTTCGCCGTCGGCTACCGGGTCCAGCAGATCATCGTCGGCGTGGTCCTGAACGTGCTGGCCATCGGCATCACGTCGTTCTTCTTCGGCACCGTGATGCGGGACAACCCCGGGCGGTTCAACTCCCCGCTGCGGCTGCCCACGCTGCGCATCCCCGTGCTCGCGGACATCCCCGTGATCGGCCGGGTCCTGTTCGAGCAGAACATCCTCGTCTACCTGATGTGGATCGTGGTCGCCGGACTCACCGTGGCCCTGTTCCGGACCCGCTGGGGCCTGCGCGTGCGCGCCGTCGGCGAGCACCCCCGCGCGGCCGACACCGTGGGCATCGCCGTGAACCGCACCCGCTGGATCAACGTGATGCTGGGCTCGGCGGTGGCGGGCCTCGGCGGCGCCACCCTGACCATCGGCACCGGAGTCGCCTTCGGCGAGGAGATGAGCGCAGGCAAGGGATATATCGCCCTGGCGGCGATGATCCTGGGCCGCTACCACCCGATCGGGGCGCTGCTCGCCGCCCTCACCTTCGCCTTCGCGGACTCCCTGCAGCTGCGCCTGGGCACGATGACCGCGGCGGAGGGCGGGGTCGCCATCCCCGGCGACTTCCTGCTGATGCTGCCGTACGTGGTGGCCCTGTTCGCCGTCGCCGGCGTGGTGGGCCGGGTGCGGGTCCCCGCGGCCGACGGCGTCCCCTACGTCAAGCAGTGAGAGCATCGACCCCATGAGCACCCCCGACCCCACAGCCGGCACGCTCGCCCACCGGGGCACCGCCCCGGGCACGGAGCCCGACGGGAACGACGCCTTCGCCGAGCTGCTCGCTGCGGCGCGCGCGATCGCCGAGCACGCCTACGCCCCGTACTCGCACTTCCGGGTCGGGGCCGCGGCGCTGACCGACGACGGCCGCCTCGTGCGCGGATGCAACGTGGAGAACGCCGGCTACGGCGTCACCCTCTGCGCCGAATGCGGCCTGATCAGCGAGCTCGTCGCCACCGGCGGCGGGCGCCTCGCCCGCTTCGTGTGCGTGGGCGGGGACGAGCATCTCCCCGGCGACGCGCGCGAGGTCGTGATGCCCTGCGGGCGCTGCCGGCAGCTGCTGTCCGAGCACGCCGCCGACGATCTCGTGATCCTCACCCCGGAGGGCCCGCGGTCCATGGAGCAGGTTCTGCCCCAGGCCTTCGGCCCCGCCGATCTGCGAGCCTGACCACCCCGTGCGGCGACCGCCGCGCACGATGCCCGCCGCCCACGACACCCGACGACACGACACCCGACGACACGACACCCGACGACACGACACCCGACGACACGACGCCCCCACCAGCCCAGGAGCTCTCCCATGACGTCCGCCCCCGACGACACCACCCCGCCGACCTCGGCCGTCGAGCCCTTCGACGTCGTCGACGTCATCCGCACCAAGCGGGACGGCCAGCGCCTCGCCGATGACCAGATCGACTGGGTGATCGACGCCTACACTCGCGGCATCGTCGCCGAACAGCAGATGGCGGCCCTCGCGATGGCCATCTTCCTGCGCGGGATGGAACGTCCCGAGATCGCCCGCTGGACCCACGCGATGATCGACAGCGGCGAACGGATGGACTTCCAGGCGCTGTCCAAGCCCACCACCGACAAGCACTCCACGGGCGGCGTGGGGGACAAGATCACCCTGCCGCTCGCCCCGCTGGTGGCGAGCTACGGGGTGGCCGTGCCCCAGCTGTCCGGCCGAGGGCTGGGACACACCGGCGGCACCCTCGACAAGCTCGAGGCGATCCCCGGCTGGCGCGCCGACCTCACCAACGCCGAGATGATGGCCCAGCTCGAGAACTCCGGCGCCGTGATCTGCGCGGCCGGATCGGGCCTCGCCCCGGCGGACAAGAAGCTCTACGCGCTGCGCGACATCACCGGCACCGTCGAGGCGATCCCGCTGATCGCCAGCTCGATCATGTCCAAGAAGATCGCCGAGGGCACCGCCGCGCTCACCCTGGACGTCAAGACCGGGGCCGGCGCCTTCATGAAGGACGAGGCCGACGCCCGCGAGCTCGCCCGCACCATGGTCGAGCTCGGAACGGACGCCGGTGTGCATACCGTCGCCCTGCTCACGGACATGTCCGCTCCGCTCGGCCGCACCGCCGGCAACGGCCTCGAGGTGCGTGAGTCCCTCGAGGTGCTCGCCGGCGGCGGACCGGCGGACATCGTGGAACTCACCTGCGCGCTGGCACGGGAGATGCTCGAGGCGGCCGGGGTGCACGACCCCGACGTCGAGGCCGCCCTCGCCGACGGACGGGCGATGGATTCGTGGCGCGCGATGATCTCCGCCCAGGGCGGCGACGTCGACGCCCCGCTGCCCGTCGCGAAGCACGTCGAGGAGTTCCGCGCCGCCGAGGACGGCGTGGTCACCGGACTGGATGCGATGGGTGTGGGCGTGGCCGCCTGGCGGCTCGGCGCCGGACGCTCCCGCCCGGGCGAGGCCGTGCAGGCCGCCGCCGGTGTGGAGATCGAGGCGCACATCGGCGACGAGGTGAGGGCCGGGGACGTGCTGGCCCGCCTGCACACCGATACGCCGGAACGGATGCCTCGCGCGCTCGAGTCGATCGCGGGATCCTGGACCCTCGCGACGCCCGGCGTCGCGGCACCTGAGCGCCGGATCGTGATGGATCGGATCGCCTGACCCGCCGACGCCTGCCTGACCCGCCGGCGCCTGCCGGCCGCGCCGGTGCGGGTGCCCGTGCCGGTGCGGGCAACCGTGCAGGCACCGGCACCGACCGCCGGGGAGGAGGTCAGCGGTCCCGGAGAGCGGGGAGGATGTGCTGCACCATCAGCGGTGCGAGGCGCGCGCCGCTGCCCGGGTCCGCGACCCGCACCCAGCGGTGGTCCTCCAGCTCGGCGAGCACGTCGAGCGGTTCGGGCACCGTCGCGCGGCACACGAACACCGCCGAGCGCACCAGCGTGTTCGGCTCGTTCGCGGCGACCGCCTCGAAGTCACCGAGCGGCTCGAGGTCGCTCGGGTCCAGCTGGAGGCCGATCTCCTCGGCGACCTCGCGCACCGCCGCCTCCGCTGCGGTCTCGCCGGGCTCGAGCTTGCCGCCCACCTGCATGTAGGAGCCGGTGCCGCGCTTGCGCACGGCCAGCACCTCCTCGCCCTCGGGGCCACGGCGCAGGAAGCACACGGCGGTGATTCGGAGCAGGTCGGGCTCCTGCGGGCCGAAGCGGTGCGAGGCCTCCGCCTCGGTGAGGGCGGTCAGCTGTCGGAGCCGGTCGATCCCGGCCCGCAGGCCCTCGGGGCGCATCCCCGCACGGATCCACCTCTCGAGGTCGCTGCGCTGGTCCCGCGCCAGGCCCCAGCCGCGTCGCAGCAGCGTGAGCGGGGGCTTGCGATGCTGGCGCAGGTCCCGGAGCAGCCGCAGGGCGAACACGACCGGGGTGGGCCGGTGCAGGACGATCGCGTCAGCCAGCAGTCCGGTGGCGGCGAGCGGGGCGATCAGCTCGGCCGCGAAGATGCCCTCCGCGATGATCAGCGGCGCGTCCCCGGTCAGCAGACGCGCGGTCCCGATGCGACGTGAGGCAGAGATGGAGTACTCAGGCACCTCGGCGGAGCCGTCGTGCGCGAGGGAGGTGAGCGCCTCGAGGGCGGCGCCGGCGTTCCAGGACGCCGGATCATCCCAATCCACGATGCCGAAGCGCCGAGGGAGACCCGGATCGTCGTGGTCCCGGTAGAACTCGTCGAGTCCGAGCACGGGCAGGCCCGCCCGGTGGGACATGAGCCCTTTGCCGCTCCCCGAGGGACCGGCGAGCAGGACGATGCGGCGTGGGGGACGGGCCGGGGCGGAGGCTGTGGTCACGACCGTCCAGTCTAGGCGCTCGAGCGCGCGCGTCGCTCGGATCCCGTGGGGCGGGCGACGCTCCGAAGGTGCGTCCGAGGCGCCTCCCGGATCAGGCGAGCGTGGGAGGATCTGTCCATGACGACTCTCGACCGCGACCAGCTCGCCGCCCTCATCGACCACACCCTGCTGAAGCCCGAGGCCACCCGGACGGATGTCACCGCGCTGCTGCGCGAGGCCGAGGAGCTCGGCACCTATTCCGTATGCGTCTCGCCCTCGATGCTGCCGGCGGAGACGACTGTGAAGGTCGCGACCGTCTGCGGGTTCCCCTCCGGCCAGCACGCCCCCTCGCTCAAGGCCGCCGAGGCCGCCGACTCGGTGTCCAAGGGCGCCGACGAGGTCGACATGGTCCTCAACGTCGGGCTCGCTCGCGCCGGGGAGTTCGCCGCGGTCGAGGACGAGATCCGGGCCGTGCGCGAGGCGGCACCGTCGCCCGTCGTGCTCAAGGTGATCATCGAGTCCGCTGCGCTCGAGGACGAGCAGATCGTCGGCGTGTGCGAGGCGGCCGAGCGCGCGGGCGCGGACTTCGTGAAGACCTCCACGGGGTTCCACCCTGCCGGCGGTGCGAGCGAGCACGCGGTGCGGCTGATGCGCGCCACCGTCGGCGACCGCCTGGGCGTGAAGGCCTCCGGCGGCATCCGCACCCGGGAGGCCGCCGAGGCGATGGTCGCCGCGGGCGCGAGCCGTCTGGGCCTGTCGTCCTCGAGAGCCATCCTCGACGGCGGCACCGGCTCCGGGTACTGATCCCGGAACGGGGAGTCCGGAACACCGAGTCCCCGGCGCCGCCGGGGACTCAGGCCTGTCCGAGGGCCGCCCGCAGCTCGTCCTTCAGCTGCGCCAGGCGCTCGTCGGAGCGCTCGCGCAGGTCGGACATCGCGGTCGGATCCGTTCCCGCGGGAACGGATCCGACGACTTCGAGGTAGCACTTCAGCTTCGGCTCGGTCCCCGAAGGGCGCACCACCACGCGCGTGTCGTCGGCGCTGAGCAGCAGCAGCCCTTCGGTGGGCGGGAGCCCGGTCGTGGCGACGGAGCCCTCCGAGAGATCCTGGAACGTCACGACGTCGGAGCCGAGCAGTCGCGCGGGAGGGGCCGAGCGCAGCTGCTGCATCATCGCGGGGATGAGGGAGAGGTCCTCCACCCGGATCGAGAGCTGGGAGGTCCCGAACAGGCCGTGCTCCGCGGCGAGCTCGTCGAGCCGTCCGATCAGGGTGCGGCCCTCGGCCTTGGCGAGCGCCGCCAGCTCCGCGACCATCAGGGCGGCGGAGAGGCCGTCCTTGTCGCGCACCACCTCGGGCAGCACGCAGTAGCCGATCGCCTCCTCGTAGCCGAACACGAGGTCGGGGGCGCGGGCGATCCACTTGAAGCCCGTCAGCGTGGTGGGGGAGTCCACACCGGCCGCCTCGGCGACGCGACCCAGCCAGCGGCTGGAGACGATCGACCGGGCGAAGCCGCCGCGATAGCCGTGCCGGTGCAGCAGGTGATCTCCCAGCAGCACCCCCAGCTCGTCACCGGTGAGCATCCGCCAGTCGCCCCGATGGGGGTCGAGCACAGCGGCGGCGCAGCGGTCGGCGTCAGGATCATTGGCGATCACCACGTCGGCCTCGACCGTGCGGGCCAGCTCGAGGGCCAGATCGATCGCGCCGGGCTCCTCGGGGTTGGGGAAGGCGACCGTCGGGAAGTCGGGGTCCGGATCGGCCTGCTTCGCCACGGTGTGCACCTCGGCGAAGCCGGTGCGGTGCAGGGCCGCGAGCGCCGTCTCGGTGCCCACCCCGTGCAGCGCGGTGTGCACGATCCGTACGTCGCGGGGCCCGTCGGCGTGCGGAAGTGCGCAGATCGCGGCGAGATAGTCCTCGCGCAGGGAGTCGCCGAGCAGCGTCCACCCGGACTCCGCGACGGGGATCTCCCGGGCAGGGCCGACGGCGGTGATGCGGTCGGCGATCCGGCCGTCCGAGGGCGGCACGATCTGCACGCCCTGTCCCTCCGGGCTCGCGGCCCGGCCACCGAGGTAGACCTTGTAGCCGTTGTCGGCCGGCGGGTTGTGGGAGGCCGTGACCACGATCCCTGCGTCGGCCCCGAGATGCCGCACGGCGAAGGCCACCAGCGGCGTGGGGCCGTGCCGGTCCAGCAGCTGCACACGGCATCCGGCGGCCGTCATGATCGCCGCGGAGCGCTGTGCGAAGTCCTGGGAGCGGTAACGGGCGTCGTATCCGATCACGACCAGCGGGTCCTCGAGGCCGAGATCGCCCAGCAGGTGGTCGGCGAGGCCGCGGGCGGCGCGGGAGACGACCGCGAGGTTCATCCGGTGCGGGCCGGGGCCCATGCGACCTCGCAGACCGGCCGTGCCGAACTCGAGGTCGCCCGAGAAGGCGTCGGCGATCTCCTCGAGCGCCGACTGCCCGCCGGCGCCCGCCTGCTCGAGCAGGGAGGTGAGCGCGTCACGGGTCGCGGGATCCGGGTCCTCCGCGATCCAGGCCTCGGCGCTCCCGCGCAGGGCCGGATCCACCGGGTCTCCGGCGGCCGGCGCGGTGGACCCGCCCGTGGTCATCATGCCCGCTCCGCGGGGGTCGCCCGACCTGCCTGGTCGGTGAGGCGACGCACCGTCTCGGCGAGGAGCGACGAGATGCGCGGTCCAGCGTCGCGGCCGGCCTCGAGGACCTCCTCGTGGCTGAGGGCCTGGGCGCTGATCCCCGCGGCGAGGTTGGTCACCAGCGAGATGCCCAGCACGTCCATCCCGGCCTCGCGGGCGGCGATCGCCTCGAGCGCGGTGGACATGCCCACCAGGTGCGCTCCCATGATCCGGGCCATCTGCACCTCGGCGGGCGTCTCGTACGTGGGGCCGCTGAACTGCATGTAGACGCCCTCGTCGAGGCTCGGGTCGACCTCTCGGGCGAGGTCCCGCAGAGCCGGGGTGTACAGGCCGGTGAGGTCCACGAAGTTCGCCCCCTGCAGCGGCGTGGCACCGGTGAAGTTGATCTGGTCGCTGATCAGCACGGGAGTGCCGGGCGTCCAGGACGGGTCGATCCCGCCGCAGCCGTTGGTCAGCACCATGGTGCGGGCGCCGGCGGCCGCTGCGGTGCGCACACCGTGCACGACCGCGTCGACGCCGGCTCCTTCGTAGTAGTGGGTGCGGGCGCCGAGCACGAGCGCGCGAGCCCCGGTGGCCTCGATGCGGACGGAGCGCAGGGTGCCCACGTGGCCGGCGACGGCCGACGGACGGAAGCCGGGGATCGAGGAGGCGTCGGCCTGCCACACCGTCTCGCCGAGCAGGTCCGCGGCGCCGGCCCAGCCGGAGCCGAGCACCAGGGCGATGTCATGGGCGGGGACCGAGCTGGCCTCGGCGATCGCGGCGGCGGCGTCGCGGGCGAGCTGGTACGGGTCAGGTGCGGTTTCGGTCATGGACCGAAGGTAACGTAGCGAGCGGCCCGCGGACGACGGATAGGGGCCGGGCCGGGTCACGACGTGGTCTCACCCGCACGCGGCGCCGCAGGGGGCGATCCGCCAGCGCCCGGCCGGGCATCCCGTCTCCTGTCGGCACGGCGCGTCGGCGCCCCCTCGACGGCCTGTCAGCGCCCTCGCGACGGTCCGACGGTGTCCTCTCTCGAGGGTCGGTCAGCGTCCTCTCGACAGTCCGGGGCCTCCGGGCTCCCGTTCCCCGCCACGGTCGAGCGGGGTGAGCCACAATGGAGGAGTGACCGATCCCAGCACTGCCCTTCCGTCGGACCCTCATCGAGTCCCCCGCGCTGGGGACCGCCCCAGGGTCGTGATCATCGGCGGAGGCCCGGGCGGCTACGAGGCCGCGCTCACCGCCGCCCGCCACGGTGCCGAGACGGTGCTGGTCGAGGACCGGGGGATCGGCGGCGCCGCCGTGCTCACCGACGTCGTGCCCTCCAAGACCCTCATCGCCACTGCGGACGTGCTGGACCAGGTGGCCTCCTCCCATGAGCTCGGGATTCGGGATGCCGACGACGGCTCCGCCCCGGGCGCCGGAGCGCTGAACGTGGATCTCGCCGCCGTCAACCAGCGCGTCCAGCGCCTGGCCGCCGCGCAGTCCGCGGACATCCGTGCGAGCCTCGAGAAGGAGGGCGTGACGGTGCTCGAGGGGCACGGCCGTCTGCGCGGTCCCTCCGAGGTCGAGGTGCTGGCCGCGGACGGCACCGACGCCGCCGCGAGCACCGTGCTCGCGACCGACGTGGTGCTGCTCGCCGTGGGGGCCCGGCCCCGTGAGCTCGACTCCGCCCCCAGCGACGGCGAGAGGATCCTGAACTGGACCCAGCTGTATGCGCTCGAGAGCCTGCCGGAGCATCTCATCGTGGTGGGCTCGGGCGTGACCGGGGCCGAGTTCGCGAGCGCCTATCGGGCGCTGGGCAGCGAGGTCACCCTGGTCTCCTCGCGCGAGAAGGTGCTGCCCGGCACCGACGTCGACGCGGCAGACGTGCTCCAGGACGCCTTCGCCCGTCGCGGCGTGACCGTCAGCTCCCTCTCGCGCGCCGCCACGGCGCGCCGCACCGAGGACGGCGTGATCGTCACCCTCACCTCGGGCGAGGAGATCGCCGGCAGCCACGTGCTGATGGCCCTCGGCGGCATCCCATGGACGGACGGCCTGGGCCTTGCCGAGGCCGGCGTGCGCGTGAAGGACTCGGGTCACATCGAGACCGACCGGGTCTCGCGCACCTCGGTGCGCGGCGTCTACGCGGCGGGCGACTGCACCGGGGTCCATCCGCTGGCCTCGGTGGCAGCGATGCAGGGCCGCATCGCCATGCACCATGCCCTGGGCGATGCGGTCTCCCCACTGATCTCGACCCAGGTCGCCTCCGCGATCTTCACCAGCCCGGAGATCGCGGCGGTGGGCGTGAGCGAGCAGGACGTGGCGGACGGCGTGATCTCCGGCGAGGTGCTCGTGCTCGGCCTGGACACCAACCCGCGCGCCAAGATGCAGGGCATCTCCGAGGGCTTCGTGAAGCTCATCGTGCGCTCCGGCTCGCACACCGTGATGGGCGCCGTGGTGGTGGCGCCGCGGGCCAGCGAGCTGATCCTGCCCTACACGCTGGCGGTCGCCCACCGGCTCACCGCGGAGCAGGTCGCCGGGACGTTCACGGTGTATCCGTCCCTCACCGGCTCCCTGGCGGAGGTGGCGCGGAGGGCGACGGCCACTGCCACGGACTGACGGGAGCCCCGCAGGGGCCGCCGACGGCAGCGCCGACGACGACAGCAGGGGCCCCGACCGCGACGGTCGGAGCCCCTGGCTGCGCTTCTCCTGACGGAGGTCCGGGATCAGTCCTCGATCGTGCAGAGGACGGCACCGGCGGAGACCGTCGCACCGATCTCGGCGGACAGTCCCTTGACCACTCCGGAGCGGTGCGCGGTGATCGGCTGCTCCATCTTCATCGCTTCGAGCACCACGAGCAGGTCGCCGTCGGCGACGCTCTGGCCCTCCTCGGCGACGATCTTCACGATGGTGCCCTGCATGGGAGCGGCGACCGAGTTGCCGTTCGCCGCGGCATCGCCGACGCCCTTGTGCTGACGCTTGCGACGCGAGCGCACAGCGGCCTGCGGGGCCCGCAGCGAGGCGGGGAGGCTGATCTCGACCCGGCGACCGTCGACCTCGACCACGACGGCCTCGCGGTCCTCGGGCTCCTCGGGCTGAGCCGGCAGCGGAGCGGCGGGCAGATCGTTGTCGAACTCGGTCTCGATCCACCGGGTGTGGACGCTGAAGGCCTCCTCCGGATCCGCCGGGGCGAAGGCCGCGTCCTCGACCACCGCACGATGGAACGGGATGACCGTCGGGATTCCCTCGACACGGAACTCCGCGAGCGCCCGGCGGGAGCGCTCGAGGGCCTCCTGGCGGGTGGCGCCGGTGACGATCAGCTTGGCGAGCATCGAGTCGAAGGCGCCGGAGATCTCGTCCCCCGCGCGCACGCCGGAGTCGACGCGCACTCCCGGACCCGAGGGCACGTCGTAGCGGTCGATGCGGCCGGGGGCGGGCATGAAGCCACGGCCCGGATCCTCGCCGTTGATGCGGAACTCGAAGGAGTGGCCGCGCGGCTCGGGATCCTCGGTGCTGATGGTCTCGCCAGCGGCGATGCGCAGCTGCTCGCGCACCAGGTCCATCCCCGCGACCTCCTCGGTGATGGTGTGCTCGACCTGGAGGCGAGTGTTCACCTCGAGGAAGGAGATGGTGCCGTCGATCCCGACGAGGAACTCGCAGGTGCCGGCGCCCACGTAGCCGGCTTCGCGGAGGATCGCCTTGGAGGAGGAGACCAGCTGGGCGTTCTGCTGGGACGTGAGGAACGGCGCGGGCGCCTCCTCGACGAGCTTCTGGTGACGACGCTGCAGCGAGCAGTCGCGGGTGGAGACCACCTGCACGTTGCCGTGGACGTCCGCCAGGCACTGGGTCTCGACGTGCCGGGGGGAGTCGAGGTAGCGCTCCACGAAGCACTCGCCGCGGCCGAAGGCGGCCGTGGCCTCGCGCACCGCCGAGTCGAACAGCTCGCGCACCTCCGACTCCTCGCGAGCGACCTTCAGCCCGCGGCCGCCGCCGCCGAACGCTGCCTTGATCGCGATCGGGAGGCCGTTGGCACGGGCGAAGTCGACCACCTCGTCCGAGTTCTGGACCGGGTCCTTGGTGCCTGCCACCAGTGGGGCGCCGGCCTTCTGCGCGATGTGGCGGGCCGAGACCTTGTCGCCGAGCTTCTCGATGGCGGACGGGGGCGGACCGATCCAGGTGAGCCCGGCGTCGATGACGGCCTGGGCGAAGTCGGAACGCTCCGAGAGGAAGCCGTAGCCGGGGTGGATCGCATCGGCGCCGGAGCGCTGGGCGATGTCGAGGATCTTGTCGACGACCAGGTATGAGCTGGCCGCGGTGGTGCCGCCGAGCGCGTAGGCCTCATCGGCGATCTGCGTGTGCAGGGCGTCGCGGTCCGGGTCGGCGTAGACGGCCACCGAACGGAGCCCGGCATCCCGGCAGGCCCGTGCGATCCGCACCGCGATCTCTCCACGGTTGGCGATCAGCACCGTGGACAGCGGGCGGGGCTTGGAGGAGCGTGCGGGCATGGGGGAGGGTTCCTTCCGGGAGTCAGCAGAGGCCGAGTCTAGTACTGCGGGAGCTCAGTGGGATGCAGGGGCCGACGAGCCACCAGTGGAGTCGTCGTGCTCCTCAGGGGGCAGTGCGACTTCCCACAGCTCGTGGATGCCGAGACCGATCTCGCCGAGCAGCCCGCGCAGCAGCGGCAGCGAGAGGCCGATCACCGCATGGGGGTCGCCGTTCACCCCGTCGATGAAGGGTCCGGCGTAGCCGTCGAGCGTGAACCCGCCGGCGACGCCGAGCGGTTCGCCGGTCGCGACATAGGCGTCGATCTCCTCGTCGCTCAGCTGCGCGAACGTGACCTCGCAGCTCGCGGTGGCGCCGAGCGTGGCCCCGGTCCCGCCGTCCTCCTCGTCGCGGTCGTCGACCAGCCAGTGCCCGGAGTGCAGGACGCCGGTGCGGCCGCGCATGGCGCGCCAGCGGGCGGTGGCTCGCTCGACGGTGTGCGGCTTGCCGATCAGCTCGCCGTCCAGCTCGAGCATCGAGTCGCCGCCGAGCACGACGTAGCCGCCCTCGCTGCGGGAGGTCGCGGCCAGAGCCTTCTCGCGGGCGAGCAGGAGCACCTGATCGGCGGGGGAGAGGGCTGCGTCGGGCTCTCCGGAGGCGGCTGCGCGCTCGTGCGCCGCGGCGAGGATCGCCTCCTCGTCCAGATCGACCGGGAGGATGCTGTGCTCGATGCGTGCTGCGCGCAGCGTCGCGCGACGACCGGCGGAGGCCGACGCGAGCAGGAGCAGCGGGTCGTGCTCCTCCGCCGAGGGGGAGGGGCCGGCGGTGGCGGCGCCCGGGTCTGCGGCGGCGGTCTGCGGGGTCATGACAGGGCTCCTTCGAGAACGGACAGCGGCAGGCTTCCCAGCTCGAGTGCCCGGCGGTGGAACTCGCGCACCTGCTGGGCGGAGTCGGTGGTGCCAGCGGTTGTGCTGGTGGCGCTGCTAGTGCTGGTGCTGGCGGATCCGGCTGACGGGGCGGTGGCGCGTGCGCGCAGCTGCTCCCAGACCCGCTGGCCGATCTTGTAGGACGGCGCCTGCCCGGGCCATCCCAGGTAGCGATGCAGCTCGAAGCGCTGCTCCGCCTCGGTCACGCCCCAGTGCTCGCTCATGAAGTCCCAGGCCTTGGCGACGCTCCAGGCCCCGCCCGCGGAGCCCTCGATGCCCTCGGGCATCG
Organism: Brachybacterium sp. JB7; assembly: GCF_003335205.1. Classification (NCBI taxonomy): domain Bacteria; kingdom Bacillati; phylum Actinomycetota; class Actinomycetes; order Micrococcales; family Dermabacteraceae; genus Brachybacterium; species Brachybacterium sp. JB7. The sequence continues at coordinate 259,991 of NZ_QPGN01000005.1, forward strand.
GCAGGCCCACGTGCAGACCGATGTCGAGCACGACCCTCCCGGCCCGGAGGCGCTGGGCATCGAGCATGCCGAGGCGGTCGCCGTCGTCCTCGAGGTGCCCCAGCTGGTCCATGAGCCGTTCGGCGTACAGCGCCCAGCCCTCGCCGTGGCCGGAGACCCAGCACATCAGGGCGCGCCAGCGGTTCAGGGTGCTCGCCTGCAGGGTCTGGGTGCCCACCTGCAGGTGATGCCCCGGAACGCCCTCGTGGTAGACGGTCGTGGTCTCCAGCCAGGTGTGGAACTCGGTGGTCCCGGCGGGCACGTCCCACCACATCCGCCCGGGTCGGGTGAGGTCCTCGCTGGGGCCGGTGTAGTAGATGCCGCCGGAACCCGTCTGCGCGATCCGGCACTCGAGCTGGTGCAGCGGTGCGGGGATGTCGAAATGGGTGCCCGCGAGCTCCGTGATCGCCCGGTCGCTGAGCTGCTGCATCCAGGTGCGCAGCGCTTCGGTGCCGTGGAGCACCCGGGAGGGATCGCTGTTCAGCGCGGCCTTGGCGGCGGTGACCGAGCTCCCGCCGCCGGTGCCGTGGTGCTCGTTGATCCGTCGTGCGACCGTCTCCTGCTCCGCGACGATCGCGCGCAGCTCCTCGATGCCCCAGGCGTAGGTCTCCTCGAGATCGATCTCGGTGCCCAGGAAGGTGCGGGAGGCCAGCTGGTAGGCCTCCCGGCCCACGGCGTCGGCCTCCGGGGCACGGTCCGCGAGGGACTCGAGCACGTCCGCGATCTCCCGATACCCCTCGGCTGCGGCGCGGGCGGCCTCGGTGAGCCGGGTGCGCTGGGCATCGTCCCCGAGACCCTGGGCTGCGAAGCCCGCGAAGAAGCCGTCCCGGGCGGCGAATCCGCGGGCCTGCTCCGCACCCAGCAGCAGCTGCCGCCGCGCGGAGACCACGCCGTGGTCGGCCGCCTCCCGCAGGGACTGCGCCCAGGTGGACAGCGAGTGCGGCATGGCGGCCAGGCGCTCGGCGATCACCTGCCAGTCCTCAGCGGTCTCGGCGGGCATCTGGTCGAGCACGTCGCGGGACTGCAGCGGCGAGGCGAGGTTGTTGACCATCGCGATGTCCAGTCGCTGCTCGGCGCGCTCGATCTCCAGGCCCAGACGCTCGGTGAGCGCCGCCCGGGTCACGGCATCGGCCGCGTCCTGATCGGGGACCTCGGCGATCGCGGAGAGCAGCGTGCGGGCGGCGTCGGTGCGCTCGCCGACCGCATCGGGGGAGTAGTCGGTGACCAGTGCGTCGTATCCCGGGGCCCCCAGCTCGGTGGCGAGGAACGGATCCAGGCGCACGCTGAGATCGACGTACTCGTCCGCGAGGCGGTCGAGGGCCGACGGGGCACGGCCGGGGGCGGCGGAGGGTGTCACGGGCATGGCGGCGAGTCTAGTGCGGCGGGGCCTGTCGGACGGGCACCTGATCGGCACGTCGGAGGGCGGCGGACCGCAGCGCTCAGCGGTCGCCGAACTGCCAGGCGGTGGCCGAGGCGAGGCCCCGCAGCGCGTGGCCGTGCGGGTGACCGTGGATCGGATCGTTCCAGCAGCTCGACCCGCTGGCGCGGCCCTCCGCCAGCGCTCGCTCCTCGGCCTCCACGCGACTGGTGACGCTCATCGCGGAGACCACCACGGCGATCGCCGCGAGCTCGTCGTTCGCCAAGCGGCCCTGGACCAGACGCACATCGGACGGGGTGATGCTCACAGCGGGATGTTCCCGTGCTTCTTGGTGGGCAGGGTGTCGCGCTTGGTGCGCAGCGCCCGCAGGGCATGGGCGACCTCGAGCCGGGTGTCGGCGGGACGGATGACCCCGTCGATCCAGCCGCGCTCGGCCGCGGTGTACGGGGTCGCGAACTTCTCCTCGTACTCGGTCTCGAGCTTCAGGCGCTCCGCGTCGACGTCCCCGCCCTGCTCCGCGACATCGCGGAGGTCCCCGCGATGCAGGATGTTGACCGCACCCTGCGAGCCCATCACCGCGATCTGCGCGGTGGGCCAGGCGAGGTTGATGTCCGCGCCGAGCTCCTTGGAGCCCATCACGATGTACGCGCCGCCGTAGGCCTTGCGGGTGATCACGGTGATCAGCGGGACGGTGGCCTCGGCGTAGGCGTACAGCAGCTTCGCGCCGCGGCGGATGATCCCGCCGAACTCCTGATCGGTGCCGGGCAGGAAGCCCGGAACGTCCACGAAGGTCAGGACCGGGATGTTGTTGGCATCGCACAGGCGCACGAAGCGCGCCGCCTTCTCGGAGGCGTCGATGTCCAGGGTTCCCGCGAGGTGCGAGGGCTGGTTCGCGATGATGCCGACGCTGTATCCCTCGACGCGGCCGAAGCCCACCAGAACGTTGCGGGCGAACAGCGGCTGGACCTCGAGGAACTCCTCGTCGTCCAGCACGGCGCGCAGCACGGTGAGCATGTCGTAGGGCTGGTTCGGCGAATCCGGGACCAGCGCATCCAGCGCCGTGTCCTGGGCGGTGTGGTGCTCGTCGATCTGCACGGGGAACGACGGCGCCGGGCTCAGGGTGTTCGCCGGCAGGTAGCTGAGCAGGTCCTTGACGTACTCGATCGCCTCGCCCTCGTCGGGCGCCATGTAATGCGCGACGCCGGAGCGCGAGGAATGGGTGCGGGCGCCCCCGAGCTCCTCGAAGCCGACGTCCTCACCGGTGACGGTGCGGATCACGTCGGGGCCGGTGATGAACATGTGCGAGGTCTTCTCGACCATCACGATGATGTCGGTCAGGGCGGGGGAGTAGACCGCGCCGCCGGCGGCCGGGCCCATGATCAGGGAGATCTGGGGGATCACGCCCGAGGCGCGGGTGTTGCGCTTGAAGATGCCGGCGAACATGGCCAGGGAGGCCACGCCCTCCTGGATGCGTGCGCCGCCGCCGTCGAGGATGCCGATGATCGGCACGCCCGTGCTCAGCGCGAGATCCTGGATCTTCTGGATCTTGCGGCCGTGGGCCTCGCCCAGCGAGCCGCCGAAGACGGTGAAGTCCTGGGAGTAGACGCACACCTGGCGGCCGTCGATGGTGCCGTAGCCGGTGACGATGCCGTCTCCGGCCGGGCGCTTGGACTCGATGCCGAAGTCACGCGCCTGGTGCTTCACGAAGCGATCGGTCTCCACGAAGCTGCCGTCGTCGAGCAGGTCGGAGATCCGCTCGCGAGCGGTCTTCTTCCCACGAGCGTGCTGCTTCTGGACGGCGACCTCGTCCGCAGCGGCGACTGCGGCGGCGTCGCGCTCGCGCAGATCCTCGAGTCGCTGGGCGGTGGTGAGCGGCCGCGGGGCGTCGGTCACGGAGCCTCCTGCTGCGGCCTGCGAGGCCGCCGTGAAATCCGGGCGATGAACACCGGGATACTACGCTACGAGGTGTCGACGAGGGTCGACCGCGACCCGGCGTGGAGGGACATGTCGCCTTGGTCGTGAGGTTCATGCCCGATCGGCCCGATCTTCGCGGGACATCCGTGCGATCTCCATGCGAACCCGCACGACGTCCCGGTCGCCACGGCGTCCCCCTGCGGCGACTGCTCCGTCACCGCGTCCAGCACTCGCCATCAGCACCATGAGGGAGGTTACGCGTGACCGAGACGCACGCCGATCCCACGGATTCCACGGGGTCCACGGATCCCACCGAGTCCACGGGGCCCACCGGTGCTCCGGGGCCCGTCGAGTCCGCCGGTCCTGCTCGCTGGGCGGCGCCGCGCCCGCTGCACCCCACATCGATCCGTCGGCTCGGCGCGGTGGCCTCCACGCAGGATGAGGCGTCCGCGCTGTTCGCTCGAGGGGTCGCCGCGCCGTTCGTGGTCACCGCCCGCGAACAGCTCTCCGGTCGCGGGCGACTGGGGCGGGCGTATGCGAGCCCCGACGGCGGGAGCGTCTACCTCACCTATGTGCACCGCACCGGTCTCGAACTCGCCCGCCGCAGCTGGTTCCCGCTCGCGGCAGGACTGGCGGCGCTCGCCGCGGTCGCCTCCGTGATCGGGGAGGACGGCGTGCGCCTGGGCCTGAAGTGGCCCAACGACCTGCATACGGCGGACGGCCGCAAGCTCGGCGGGATCCTCGTCGAGGGGCGGGGTGCGGACGGGGTGCTGATCGGCATCGGGCTCAACGTGCGCGGTCCTGTCGTGGACGGCGAGGGAGCAGCGATTCCCGGTGCCGCCTGGCTGCTCGGCCCGGACGGCATCCGCAACGGGGACGGGATGACGGGGTGCGAGGACCCGGACGCCCTGCGTGAACGGATCGAGGAGGCGCTCGCCGGGTCGCTCCGGGCCGAGCTGGAGGCGCTGGAGTCCAGCCAGGGGGACGCGGTCACGGCGGGCACGATGCACCGCTACACTATGACCTGCCTCACACTTGGGCAGGAGGTGCGCATCGATCCTCTCGGGACGGCCGGGGCGGAGGGGGCTCGCCCTCCTTCGCTGTACGGACGTGCACGAGCGGTCGACGATCGCGGCAGACTGCTGGTCGACCTGCCGGACGGGGAGCGCGTCCCCGTGGACGTGGGCGATGTGAGGCATGTGAGGCCGGGCGGAACCGTTCGGACGACGACAGACGCGGTGCAAGGCGTCGAACAGGAGGACAGCAGCAGGTGACCGGTGGTACCGAAGACCTGGAGCACACGACGACCTCGGACGGGGACACCCCGGCCGGGGGGTCCGCCGTGCCGCCGGAGGAGTCGCCGGACCTGGTGCAGACCCCCCTGGACGACCAGGAGATCCTGGATCTGAACAGACGCTTCGCCGAGGTCAGGCGCAGCGTCGGCGCCCTCGAGAAGGTGCTGCTGCAGGGTCCGCGCAAGTTCTCCCGACGTGATCTCTCCCTGAAGCAGGACATCCCCGAGCGGCTCGCGTCCGTCTACTGGAGGTCGCTGGGCTTCACACCGGTCGACGAGGACACCGTCGTGTTCACCGAGGAGGACGCCTACGCGATCGGCGATCTCACCGCGATCGTCGAGGACGGCGTGCTCTCCGAGCGCGCCTTCTCGAGCATCACCCGAGGGCTCGGATTCCATATGGGCCGACTGGCCATGTGGATCACCGAGGCCCTGGTGGACGAGGCGAAGCATGCCGACGGGGCGGACGACGCCGAAGCCCGCCAGCAGATGCTCGACTCGGTCCCCGAACTGCTCGAGACGCTCGAATCGCAGGTCATGTTCACCTTCCGCAGGCAGCTGGCCGCGTACGCGGCCCGCGCCGGCTCCGAGGTGCTGCACCGCGACACCGACGAGCTCTTCCCCCTCCAGCGCGCCGTCGGCTTCGCGGACCTGGTGCAGTTCACGCGCCTTGCCCAGGACCTCTCCGGGGCGGAGCTCGCCGACGTCGTCGGCCGGTTCGAGGCCGTGGGCCGGGACGTCATCTCCGTGGGCGGCGGCCGCGTGGTCAAGACCGTCGGCGACGAGATCATGTTCCTCGCCGACACGCCGGAGGACGGCGCCCAGATCGCCGTCAGCCTCGCGGAGATCATCACCGCGGACCAGGGACTCCCGCCGGTCAGGGTCGGGCTGTCGTGGGGATCGATGTTCTCCCGGTACGGTGACGTCTTCGGACCCAAGGTCAACCTCGCCGCTCGCATGGAATCCGTGGCCCGGCCCGGAAGCGTGATCGTGGACGACGAGACCGCCGAGGCCATCGCCCAGGCGCTGCCCGGCGGCTTCGACATCTCCGAGGGCGAGGACGTGGACCTGCATGGCATCGGGACGGTGCGGGTGCAGGAGATGCGCCGCGACCGCTCCGCGCCGCTCGACCTGGGTCTGTGAGACGGGGGCCATCCGGCCCGCCGGCCGCTGCGACGTAGGATGGACTCGTGACACGACTGCTTCTCGTCGAGGATGACTCGGCCATCGCTGAACCGCTCTCCCGTGCGCTCGACCGGGAGGGCTACTCCGTGACGCGTGCGTCCCGGGGCATGGACGCGCTCGCGATCGCCGCCGGTCCCGAACCGATCGACATGGTGATCCTCGACCTCGGCCTGCCCGATCTCGACGGCCTGGAGGTGGCACGCCGCCTGCGCAAGGGCGGCCTCGAGTCGCCGATCCTGATCCTCACCGCTCGCGCCGACGAGGTCGACGCGGTGGTGGGTCTGGACGCCGGCGCCGATGACTACGTCACCAAGCCGTTCCGGCTCGGTGAGCTGCAGGCCCGCATCCGCGCCCTGATGCGCCGCTCCCAGGCGGTCGAGGAGTCCAGCGACGCCTTCGACGTCAACGGGGTCTCCCTGGACGTCTCCGCTCGCCGCGCCTATGTCGACGGCGAGGAGCTGAGCCTCTCCGCCAAGGAGTACGACCTGCTCACCGTGCTGGTGCGCGAGTCCGGCAGCGTCGTGACGCGCGACGACCTCATGCGCGAGGTGTGGGGCGCCGAATGGTGGGGCTCCACCAAGACCCTGGACATGCACATCTCCTGGCTGCGACGGAAGCTCGGTGACGACGCGACGAATCCGCGGCGGATCACGACCGTGAGGGGTGTCGGTTTCCGCTTCGAGACCGGCGCGGAGAGCTGACACGTGTGGCAGCGAGTACTGCAGGTCACGATCATCACCGTGGTCCTCGCGGTGCTGATGCTCGGCATCCCGCTGGGCTGGTCCTGGCTGCAGCTGGCTGAGCAGAGACTGGGGCTCCAGGCCAACACGATCATGGATCGTACGCGGGTCGCGACCGATGCGAGGCTGATCGAGGAGCGTCCGCTCGACCCCGCGATGCTCCAGGCGCTCGTGGACGAGCAGACCGATCTCAACATCCAGATCGAGGTCACCACCAGCGACGGCGAGGTCGTCACCGCCGGCGACCCGCCCGGCCACAACCCGATGGGCTTCTCGGCGGTCGGCGGCCAGCAGCAGCAGATCCGGGTGAACATCCCTCGTTCCGATGTGCGTGCCCACACCGCGAGCGCGTGGGTGATCATCGTCGTGGCCGGTCTCTCCGCCCTCTCGGTGGGCGCCTCGGTCGCCCTGTGGCAGGCGCAACGGATCTCGATGCCCCTGGCCCGGCTGAACCGGCGCGCCGAGGAGATGGGATCCGGGCGTGCCCGCGGTCCCTGGAGCCCCTCAGGGATCGCCGAGATCGACGACGTGGCCGAGGAGCTGATCCGCTCCGGCGCGATGCTCACCGAGCGCCTCGAGGCCGAGAGCCAGCTCGCCTCGGACGCCTCCCACCAGCTGCGCACTCCGCTGACCGCCCTGTCGATGCGTCTGGACGAGATCCTCGCGACCAGCTCCGAGGAATGGGTACGCGACGAGGCCCGGATCTCCCTCGAGCAGATCGATCGCCTCACCGAGGTGGTCCACGACCTCATCAACGCCCCGCGCTCCTCCTCGCGCCGCACCCCCGGCGTGGTCGAGCTGCGCACGATCCTCACCCAGCAGAGCGAGGAATGGTCCCCGGCCTACCGCCGGGCCCAGCGCGAACTGCGCATCCAGGTGCCGCGCAGCGCGGCCGTCTGGGGCTCCTCCGGCCAGCTCACCCAGGTCGTCGCGACCCTCATCGAGAACGCGCTCATGCACGGCGACGGCCGCACCACGGTGAAGGTGCGCCGCAACGACCACTCCACGGTCATCGAGGTCACCGACGAGGGCGGGGGGATCGACCCGGAGCTCGGCACCCGCATCTTCGAGCGCTCCGTCTCCGGGCGCAGCTCCTCGGGCACCGGCGTGGGCCTTGCGCTCGCCCGGACCCTGGTCGAGGACGACGGCGGTCGCCTCGAGCTGCTCACCGAGACGCCCGCGAAGTTCGGGGTGTTCCTCATCTCCGCCCCAGGCGACGAGGAGGATCCGGCGGCGGACGACCCCGCAGCGACCGCAGGGTCGGGAGAGTCCCCCGACCCGCTGCCCCAGGGGTCCGTGGTGCGGCGCCGCCCGCGCTCACGGGCCTGATCCTCGTACACTGGCCGCCGTGTCCGAGACCTCGCAGCGCCCCGTTCCCCCCGCCCGCCCCGACCTGCCGACCGGGGCCCGCCGCGTCGGGATCGTCGGCGCCGGGCAGCTCGCCCGCATGATGCTGGGCCCCGCGATCGAACTGGGGCTCCCCACCCCGGTGCTCGCCACCTCCCGCGAGGAGAGCGCGGCCGCCGTCGCCGGCCAGGTGCTCCTGGGCCGTCACGACGACGAGCAGGCGGTGCGCCGCCTCGCCGAGTCGGCCGACGTGATCACCTTCGACCACGAGCACGTGCCCACCGCGATCCTCGAAGGCCTCGAGGCCGACGGTCTCGCCGCTGTGCGCCCCGGCCCCGCCGCGCTGGTGCATGCCCAGGACAAGCTCGTCATGCGCGAACGTCTCACCGCCCTCGGCCACCCCTGCCCCCGCTGGTGGCGCGTCGGCTCCCGGGAGGACCTCGCGGCGGCGCTCGACGCCGCCGGCAGCCGCCTCGTGGTGAAGACCCCGCGTGGCGGCTACGACGCCCACGGGGTGCGGATCGTCGATGGCGCGGACCAGGCCGATGACTGGTTCCAGACCCACGGCGATCTCCTCGCCGAGGAGCTCGTGCCCTTCACCCGGGAGCTGTCCGCGCAGGTCGCTCGTCGCCCCGGGGGAGAAGCGGCGGCCTATCCGGTGGTGCACTCGGTCCAGAAGGACGGGGTCTGCTACGAGGTGGTCGCGCCCGCTGCCGGCCTCGACGATGCTGCTCAGGAGCGCATCCAGTCTCTGGCCCTCGCGATCGCCGAGGACCTCGACGTGGTGGGGATGCTCGCCGTCGAACTGTTCGAGACGGCCGATGGCGAGGTGAGCGTCAACGAGCTCGCGATGCGTCCGCACAACACGGGCCACTGGTCCATGGACGGCGCCGTGACCGGACAGTTCGAGCAGCACCTCCGGGCCGTCGCCGACCTCCCTCTCGGCTCCACCGCCCCGGTCGCCCCCGTCGCCGTGATGGTGAATCTCCTCGGCGGCAGCGCCGAGGACCTCGCGCCGGGCGCCCATGCCGCCCTCGCCGCGGACCCGGAGCTGAAGATCCACCTCTACGGCAAGTCCGTGCGGCCGGGTCGCAAGGTCGGCCACGTCACGGTGGTCGGTCAGGACGCCGACGATCTGCTCGAGCGTGCGCACCGCGCCGAACGACTCCTGATCGACGGCCCCTCCGTCGACGCAGCGAGCGACGCAGACGCCGGGGCCGCCGTCGACGCGCCCGATGGCGTCGCCACCGGCCCCTCCACCAGCACGAGCACCTCGAAGGAGACGCGATGACCGCGACCGCACCCCGCCCCCTGGTGGGCATCGTCATGGGTTCAGATTCCGACTACCCGGTGATGAAGGCCGCCGAGGAGGCCCTCGCCGAGTTCGACATCGAGGTCGAGGTGGACGTCGTCTCCGCCCACCGCATGCCCGAGGACATGATCACCTGGGGGCGCAGCGCGGTCGAGCGCGGGCTGCGCGTGGTGATCGCCGGCGCCGGCGGTGCCGCGCACCTGCCCGGCATGCTCGCCTCGCTCACCCCGCTGCCCGTGATCGGGGTGCCCGTGCCGCTGAAGCATCTGGACGGCATGGACTCGTTGCTCTCGATCGTGCAGATGCCTGCCGGGGTGCCGGTGGCGACGGTGTCGATCGGCGGAGCGCGCAACGCGGGCCTGCTGGCCGCCCGGATCCTCGCCGCGGGCGGCGACGACGAAGCGGCCGCGCTGCGCGACCGGATGGTCGCCTTCCAGTCCGAGCTGAGAGACATCGCGATCGCCAAGGGGGAGACGCTGCGCGCGTCGCGGTGAGGCGGTCCGGAGGTGCATGGCGGGCGACCGCCGGATGGCCGCTGGGTGAATTTCTCCGATCCGTCCCGGCGAATCGTGAGGCGATATGGGCAACAGCTGCCCTGGACGGGACTGTTGCTCCGAAAGCGGGGCCTTCCCTCGCGGTATCGTCGAGACCATGAGTGACACCCCTTCCTACCGGGTCGCGCAGGGCGCCGACGTCTCGGACGGCGCGTCCGTCGGTGCCGGCAGCTCGATCTGGCACCTCGCCCAGGTCCGTGAGGGCGCGGTGCTCGGCACCGACTGCGTCGTGGGCCGTGGCGCCTATATCGGCTCCGGCGTGCAGATGGGCAACGGCTGCAAGATCCAGAACTACGCGCTGGTCTACGAGCCCGCTGTGCTCGCCGACGGCGTCTTCGTCGGCCCCGCGGCCGTGTTCACCAACGACCACTTCCCCCGGGCCGTGAACCCCGATCTCTCCGCGAAGTCCGCCTCGGACTGGGAACCCGTCGGCGTGACCTGCGAGACGGGGGCCTCGATCGGAGCGCGCGCGGTCTGCGTCGCCCCGGTGACCATCGGAACCTGGGCGATGGTCGCGGCCGGTGCCACCGTGGTCAAGGACGTCCCCCCGTACGCGCTGGTCGCCGGGGTTCCCGCCAAGCGGCTCGGCTGGGTGGGCCGCTCGGGCGAGAAGCTCGTGCCCGCCTCCGACGGGACCGACGCCTGGGTGTGCCCGACGACCGGCGAGTGGTACATCCCCGACGATTCCACGGGCGGGCTCCTGCTCGCCTCCTCCCCCCTGGCCGACGCACCGCGTCCGGCCCACCTCACTGACCCCGATGGACAGGACGGACCCTCCGCATGAACACCGAATTCTCGATGATCCCCCCGGCGAAGCCGATCATCGGTCAGGAGGAGCGGGACGCGGTGGACCGTGTCCTGGCGTCCGGCATGGTGGCGCAGGGTCCGGAGGTCGAGGCGTTCGAGCAGGAGTTCTCGGGCGCGCTGGCCGGTGGCCGTGAGGTCGTGGCCGTGAACTCGGGGACCTCGGGTCAGCATCTGGGGATGCTGGCGCTGGGGCTGTCCAGCGGGGACGAGGTCATCGTGCCGTCGTTCACGTTCGCGGCGACCGCGAACACGGTCGCCGTCAGCGGCGGGACGCCGGTGTTCGTGGACGTCGACCCCGAGACCTTCACCCTGGATCCCGCGATGATCGACGCGGCGGTCACGGAGCGCACGGTGGGCATCCAGCCGGTGCACCTGTACGGGCATCCGGCCGCGATGGACGAGATCATGGCGATCGCCGCGAAGCACGACCTGTGGGTGTTCGAGGATGCCGCGCAGGCGCACGGTGCGACCTGGCAGGGCAGCCAGGTGGGCACATTCGGGCAGGCCGGCATGTTCTCGCTGTACCCGACGAAGAACATGACCTCGGGCGAGGGCGGCATGGTCTCGTGCGGGACGGCGGAGACGGCGCGCCAGGTGCGGCTGCTGCGCAACCAGGGCATGGAGAAGCAGTACGCGAACGAGGTCGCCGGCTACAACAACCGCATGACCGACATCCACGCGGCGATCGGGCGGGTCCAGCTGGGCAAGCTCGCGGGCTGGACGGAGACCCGTCGGGAGAACGCGGCGTTCTTCGACGCGCATCTGCGCGGTGTGGTCACGCCTGTGGTCCGCGAGGGGGCGCAGCACGTGTACCACCAGTACACGATCCGGATCGAGGGGGCCTCCGCGCAGGAACGGGACGCGTTCGCGACCGCGCTGCGGGAGGAGCACCGGGTGGGATGCGGGGTGTACTACCCCACGCCCGTGCACCGTCTGGAGACGTTCCGGACCGAGGTGGATCTGCCGGTGACCGAGCAGCTGGCCCGTGAGGTGCTGTCGCTGCCGGTGCATCCCAGCATCACCGACCAGGACCGCGAGCGGATCGTCGCGGCCGTGAACACCGTGGCGAAGGCGGGTGCGTGAGCATGGCGAAGAATCTCAGGGCCGGTCTGATCGGTCTGGGCATGATGGGTCGTCATCATGCCCGCAACCTGCGCTCCCTGGAGGGCGTGGACCTCGTCGCGGTCGCGGACGCCTATGGCGATCCCCATGGTGCGGCGCCCGAGCTGGACGTGCTGCCCGATGTGGAGGGGCTGATCGCCGCGGGCATCGACTACGCGGTCGTCGCGGTCCCGACCCAGTTCCACCGGGACGTGGCGCTGCGGCTGGCCGAGGCGGGCGTGCACACGCTGGTGGAGAAGCCGCTGGCGTTCGACATCGGCGAGGCGGAGGAGATCACGGCCGCGTTCGAGGATGCCGGCCTGGTCGGCGCCGTCGGCTACATCGAGCGATACAACCCGGCGCTGCAGGAGATGCGTCGGCGGATCGCCGACGGGCAGCTGGGGGAGATCTACCAGATCGTCACCCGTCGTCAGGGCGGGTTCCCGGCCCGGATCGCGGATGTCGGCGTGGTCAAGGACCTCGCCACCCATGACCTCGACCTCACCGCGTGGGTGGCGCAGTCCCCGTACGCGTCGGTGGCGGCGACCTCGACGCGTCGCAGCGGCCGTGAGGACGAGGACATGGTCTCCGTCGCGGGCCGTCTCGAGGACGGCACGATCACCAACCACCTGGTGAACTGGCTGTCCCCCTTCAAGGAGCGCGTCACCGTGGTGACCGGCGAGAAGGGGGCGCTGTTCGGCGACACCCTGAACGCCGACCTCACCTTCCACGCCAACGCCGATGCCGCCACCAACCTCTGGGAATCCATGGCCTCCTTCCGCGGCGTGAGCGAGGGCGACTCGATCACGTACTCCCTGCAGCGCCAGGAGCCGCTCGCGACGGAGCACCAGGCGTTCCGCGACGCGATCGGCGGCGACACCTCCAACATCGTCACCATGCGCGAGGGCCTGCACACCGTCCGCACCGTCGAGGCGGTCCTGGAGAGCGCTCGGGAGGGCCAGGTCGTGCGTCTGGACACGGCCGCATCCGGTGAGTGATCTCGACAGCGTCCGTGAGCGCGTCCTTCGGCTCGCGTTCCGGACGGCACGCTCGCTGCCCGGTGCGGCCGGCGGGATGGGCGTCTACTTCTCCGCCCAGCAGCGGCTCGCGGAGGACCCCCGCTACGCCGGCTGGCGGCGAGACGTCGCGACCATGCTGCGACGCGCGGATCGGCGCTTCCTGCGCGGGCACGTGGCCTCGGCCCTGCGCTGGTACGACAAGGCGCTGCGGATCAGCTACGACCCGTCCCTCCACCAGACCGGCGGATCACCCCTGGCACAGGACCCGGACTCGTTCCTGCGTCCGTTGCGGCAGTCCGCTCTGGGCACCGTCCTCCTGGACGGCACCGTCCCGGAGGGGACCGCGCCCCCGCGCCCGGCACCGCGCCGCCGCGGTGTGGACGAGCCGCTGCGCCTCGTGGTCGTGGCGCAGGAGAACTGGACCTTCATGCGACCTCTCCTGGCGGCGCTGCGCGCCACCGGACGCTACGAGGTGCAGGAGATCGAGGTCCACGATCTCCCCGACGGCGGTTTCCCGGATCGCGAGCGGATCATCCGTGGCCGGTACGACCTGCTGACCACCGGGCGACGGATGCCCACCCCTCCCGCTCTCGTCGAGGCCTTCGAGTGGGCGGATGTCGTCCTCGTCGAATGGAGCCATCACGTCCTGACCTGGATGACCCTGCTCGACCGGGCACCGCGCCGGCTGATGGCGAGGATCCACCGCTTCGAGGCGTTCACGCCGTTCGTGCTGCTGCACGACCACCGGCGGATCGATCGGATGCTCTATGTCTCCCCGCCCGTGTGGGCGATGCTCACCACGATCGCTCCCGGCTACTCCGACGTCCCCTCGTCCCAGGTGGGGAACCTCCTGGCCCGTGGCGTCGAGCAGCTGCCGCGGGAGGCCCATGATCCGCATCTCCTGGTGCAGATCGGATGGATCCGCGAGGTCAAGGACGTGCTGTTCAGCCTCGATGTGCTGACCCGTCTGCGACAGCACGACGAGCGGTACCGCCTGCAGCTGGTCGGCCCCGCGCTGCACGGGGACGAGGCGCGGGACACCCCGTACCAGCGTCGGGTGCGCGCCGCGCTGGGCCGTTTCCCGGACGGCGTCGTCGAGCAGCTCGGGGTGCGGGACGATGTGCCCTCGCTCCTGGCGCAGTCGGGTGCCATCCTGTCCTCGTCCCGGCACGAGGGCACCCACGAGTCCCTGATGGAGGCGCTCGTGGTGGGATGCCCGGCCGTGATCCGGGACTGGCCGGACACCGTCGCCTACGGAGGCCCGGCTACGCTCTACCGTCCCGACTGGGTCGTGGCCGACGCCGACGCCGCGGCGCAGCGCATCCTCGAGCTGGCGGATCCGCAGCGCTACCGCGAGGAGTCCGCCGACGCGCGGGAGTTCGCCCTCGCGCATCGTGACCCTGCCGTGGTCGTCGCGGGGTACGAGCACGTGCTGCAGGACCCCACCGCGTGATCTCCGCATGAGCTCTGTGCTTCCCGTCCTGTGCGGCGCCGTCCTGCTCGGTGCGCCCGGATACCTCATGCTGTGCGCGCTCGACGTGCGCCTTTGCCTCCGCTGGGGGTGGGCTCCCGCGGTGACCGTGCTGCTGACCGTCGTGCTCGGGGCGCTCTTCCGGGTGCTCGGCATCCGGTGGACGCTGCTCAGTGCGGTCATCGGCATCGTGCTGCTGGTGGCCCTCGCCGCCGTCGTGCGTCTCGCGCTGCAGCGCCGGACGGCGCGCAGACTGACCACCAGCACCAGCACCAGCACCAGCACCAGCACCAGCACCAGCACCAGCACCAGCACCAGCACCAGCACCAGGGCCGGCGTCCCGGCGCCGCAGGACTGGTCGCGAGGCACTGCGGCGGCGGTCACCGGGGCCTCGATCCTGAGCGGCGCGCTGGTGGCGGCATCCGCTGCCCGGCGCATGGGCGGGATCTCGACGCTGAACGGCAGCTTCGACTCCTTCTTCCACCTCTCCGCTGCTGCCTTCATCCGGGAGCGCGGGGACGCCTCCTTCACCACGGCGCTCTCTGACATCTACGGCGAGCCGACCTTCTATCCCGTCGTGTTCGACGACCTCGTCGCGATCCTGCCCTTCGACGTCATCACGGCCGCCAACGCGATGATGCTCGCCATGCTGGCCGCGATCCCTCCTGCGGTCGCGGCGATGGTCGCGGGCGTGTCGCGGCCCGCCCGCTCCGCACGGCTGCTGGTGGCTCTCAGCGCGGGCGCGGCCACGCTGTTCCTCAGCACCCCGGCGATGGCCCTGGTGATGGGGCTGTGGCCGATCGTCCTCGGTGTGGTCTGCCTGGCTCCCGCGATCGCCGCGGTGCTGATGCTGACGGATCGTCGTC
Organism: Brachybacterium sp. JB7; assembly: GCF_003335205.1. NCBI lineage: Bacteria > Bacillati > Actinomycetota > Actinomycetes > Micrococcales > Dermabacteraceae > Brachybacterium > Brachybacterium sp. JB7. The sequence goes on from NZ_QPGN01000005.1 coordinate 275,018, forward strand.
ACGGTGCGCCGGGCGTGGGCACGGCGGCCGGCCTCGTCCTCATCGTGATCGGCACCGCGCTGGCCCATCCGTCGGTCCTGTTCTCCGTGGCGGTCGTGGCCGGACTCCGCCTCCTGGCCGGCGGCATCGAGCGGATGCTCGGCGGTGGCCGTCTGCGCGGGCTGATCGAGGTCTGCGCTGCTCTCGCCGCTGCGGTCCTGTTCGTCGCCGGCTCCCACGTGCTGCTCAGCGGGATGGCGCTCACGAAGCCCAGCCTCGACGGGGTGGGGTCGGTCCTCGGGGAGATCCTGCTCGATTCTCCGCGGATCCCCGCGGTGCCCGCACTGCTGTGGCCGATGGCGGCCCTCTGGATCCTCGCGATGATCGGTGCTACTGCCGCGGTCCGGAGCCGGGAGGTGCTGGGAGCAACGGCTGCTCTCGGCCTGCTCGCCTCGCTGATGCTCGGCGTCGCCACCCAGATCGACCATCCGCTCGCGGTGGCACTGGTCAACCCCTGGTACGGCGCTCGCGAGCGCATCGCACCCCTGATGATGTGCATGCTGGTGCTGCTCATGGCCCGGGGCCTGCTCGCCCTCCTCGAGTCCGGCGGTCGACGCCGTCGGTCGCTGCCCGGGGCGCTGGCCGTCGGCGCCGTGGTGGTGACGGTGCTGATCGCGCTCGTGACGCCCCAGCGGCTGCCGCTGATGGGATCGCTCGCGTACACCGCCTACGGAGTGCAGCTGACCCCGTACGTCACCTCCGAGGAGCGCAGCTTCATCGAGCGCACCGCGCAGGAGCTGCCCGAGGGGTCCGTCGTCCTCGCGGATCCTCTGGACGGGGCGACCCTGTACTGGTCCGTCGGCGGGGTGGAGACCGTCTTCCCGACCATGTCGAGGCCCCTGACCCGGGAGAAGACGCTGATCGCCCACTACGCGCATCGTGCGGGCACCGACGAGGCCTCCGTGGAGCTGTGCCGGGCGCTGGAGTCGGTGGGTCCCACGCACCTGTACCGCGACACGTCCGAGGCATCCGGCCAGCGGATCAATCCCGAGGATTCCGAGCGCTGGCGTGGGGTCCACGACATTCCCGAGTCCCGACTGACCCTGGTCGACGCGAGCGGCCCGTACGCTCTGTACGAGCTGGACCCGGCGTGCTGACGCCGCCGGGTCCGCCTTCGGGCCGCACTTCCCGCACGGCCTCAACCCCTGAGGAGTTATCCACGTGAAGCAGACGATCAGGATCGTCCGACGAACGCTCTCGGTCCTGCCCCGGGAATCCCGTCGATTCCTGATGGCGTTCGCCGCCGTCATGAGTGTCCTCGCCCTCCTGGACGTGGTCGCGCTCGGCGCGATCGCGCTCGTGATCCCGGCGCTCATGAACCCGGGGACTGCGGTGACGATCCCGCTGGTCGGCTGGAGGTTGGAGACCTTCGAGGAGATGATGATCCTCGTCGCCGCCTTCGTCGGCCTGATCATCATCAAGAGCTTCCTGAACCTGCTGACCATCAGGATCGCCACCCAGCGCTTCGCCCAGCACGAGGTCGCGATCGGACAGACCCTGTTCCGCTCGTACATGTCGGCCTCCTGGGTGGACCGCACCTCGAAGTCGACCCAGGAGATCATCCGCATGGTCGACTCCGGCGTCGCCGCCGTCGTCGCCAACGTGCTGATGCCGTCGATGACCGTGGTCGCCGAGTTCGCGACCATCTCCGTGATCAGCGTCGGCCTGTTCATCCTGGACTGGAAGATCGCGCTGGCGACCTTCGCGTACCTCGGAGCCATCGCCCTGATCCTGTCGAGGGTGGTCACCCCGCTGGCGGTCACCAACGGCGCCTCCAACCGCGACAACTCCATCCGCGTGGTCAGCCTCCTGGGCGAAGTGCTCGCGGCGCTGAAGGAGCTCACGCTGAAGGGCAACGAGACCGAGGTCGCGGACATCGTCGCCGACCGACGCTCGGACGCGTCGCGGACCCGGGCCTTCGCCCAGTACTACAACCAGATGCCGCGCTTCGTCCTGGACGCCGGGATGGTCGGCGGATTCGTCGTGGTGGGCGGAGTCGGCTATCTCTCCGGGCTGCCCGACGACGGCGCCACGGCCGCCATGACCTCCGTCGCGCTGTTCGCCGTGGCAGGCTTCCGCCTGGTGCCCTCGCTGACGCGGTTCCAGTCGACCCAGAACCGGATCCTCACCAACGCCGCCTTCGCCGACTACATCATCGACGACATCGAGTTCGCCCGCGAGGCGGTCGAGCGCAAGGAGCGGCCCGACACAGGGAGCCTCGTCCACGGTCTGCACGACATCGTCCTGGAGGACGTCACCTTCACCTATCCGGGCAGGGAGGAGCCGGCGGTCGACGCCGTCTCCCTGCACATCCCGGCCGGTTCCTCCGTCGCCTTCGTCGGCTCGTCCGGCGCGGGCAAGTCCACCCTGGTGGATCTGCTGCTCGGCCTGCTCACGCCGAGCAGCGGACGCATCCTCATCGACGACGTCGACATGACCACGGTGCTGCGCCAGTGGCGCTCCTCGGTCGGGTACGTGCCGCAGGAGGTCGCGCTCTTCGACGTGTCCGTCGGCGAGAACGTCGCCCTGACCTGGGATCCGGCAGAGGTCGACGAGGAGCGTGTGCGCACGGCGCTCTCCCGTGCGCAGATGCTCGAGGTGATCGAGGACCGCCCGCAGGGCATCCACGGCCGGCTGGGCGAGCGCGGCATGACCCTCTCGGGGGGCCAGCGCCAGCGCATGGGCATCGCTCGCGGCATGTACGCGGAGCCGACGGTGCTCGTGCTCGACGAGGCCACCAGCGCCCTGGACACGAAGACGGAGGCCGCGGTCACCGAGGCGATCCGTGGCCTGGCCGATGAGGTCACCACGATCACGATCGCCCACCGCCTGGCCACCATCCAGTACTGCGACATCGTCTTCTACATGTCCGAGGGGCAGGTCATGGCCTCCGGCTCGTTCGACGAGGTCGTCGCGTCGGTGCCGGCCTTCGCCGAGCAGGCCGCCCTGGCCGGCCTGGCACGGGCCGGGGAGCGTCGTGAGCCCGTCACCGAGGAGGAGGCATGACCTCCCTGCTGATCCTGTCGTTCTCCACCCTGGAACGAGATCCCCGGGTGCAGCGCCAGATCGAGCTGTTCGCCGAGGACTACGAGGTCACCACGGTGGGCTTCGGCCCGCAGCCGCATCCGGGTGTCACCCATCTCGAGCTGCCCGGGGAGACCCGGGCGTGGCCCAGCAGCAAGAAACATCTGCTCACCGGCCGCTACCGGCAGGCGTACTGGGCGATGAGCGCGGTGCGTGCGGCGCACGAGACGCTGAACGAGCTGGTGGGGGCGATGGACATCGTGCTGGCCAACGACGTGAACACGCTGCCGCTGGCCCTGTGGCTCGCACCGCGGCGCGGCGTCCACGCCGACCTGCACGAGTACGCGCCCCGCGAGAAGGAGCACGTGCGCAGCTGGCGCTGGTTCATCGCGCCGTACCAGCGGTGGATCTGCCGCACCTGCCTGCCGCAGGTCGACTCCGTGACCACGGTGTCCCCGGGGCTGGCCGCCGAGTACCACGACCAATTCGGCGTCGACGTCGAGGTGGTCACGAACGCAGCGGCCTACGAGCAGCGCAGTCCGCGCCCGACGGAGGGCACGATCCGGCTCCTGCACACGGGGGTCGCCCGGGCCAACCGCCGCCTGGACGCGATGATCGACGCCCTGCGCGGGGCGCCGGACGGCGTCACCCTCGACCTCATGCTGGTCCCCAGCGAGCCCGGGTACATCGATGCGCTGCGGGAGCGGGCCGCGGACCTGCCCGCGGTGCGATTCCGCGAGCCGGTCCCGTACACGGAGCTGGTCGAGACGGTCGCCGAGTACGACGTCTCGATCGTGGTGTTCCCCGCCACCACCTTCAACCTCGAGCACAGCCTGCCCAACAAGCTCTTCGAGGCGGTGCAGGCGCGCACGGCGGTGCTGGTGGGGCCGTCACCGGACATGGTCGACCTGGTGCGTGAGCACGGCATCGGCGAGGTGCTCGAGGGCGCCGACGCCGATGCGCTGCGCTCGGCGCTGGCCACGATGACCCCGGAGGACGTGGACGGCTGGAAGCAGGCCTCCGACGCGGCCGCCCGGGAGCTCTCCGCGGAGCACCAGGTGAGCGGCTGGAGCCGGGCACTCGCCCGCCTCGCCGAGCAGGGTGAGCCGCTCCTCCTCGCTGAGCGACCGTGCCGCGCGCACGCCCGCCGCGAGCAGGTCGCGACCGGCCGAGGGCCGGCCCGCGGCTCAGGCCCGCGCTACGCTGCGGAGCCGGGGAGGTGTCGCACCGCGAGGGACGCCGCCATGAACCTCAGGGGCGCCTCGCGGTCCAGCAGGTGCAGCGGTGACGAGGTCAGCAGGGTGGCGGGCCGGCCGTGGCGCCGGCGGGCCTGCGCGGCCCGCACCAGCACCGCCGTGTCGACGGTGGGATCCAGGCAGGCGTCGACCAGCTCCCGATCCGCTCGCGACAGGGGCGCCAGGCAGCCGGGGGAGCGGGTGATCACCCGGGCGGTGATGTCCGCGAGGGCGCGGCGCTCCGAGGGAGTCCAGATCGCGACGTCGTCACGGTAGAAGACCGCGCCGAAGACATGGATCCGCAGCAGCTTCACCCCGATCGCCCGTCGCGCCCGGGCGGGCAGCGACGCGAACCATTCCGCGTCGAGCAGGTCGGGGAAGAAGCCGAGCTGCTCACGCATCGGCCGCACCACGTAGGTCACGCGGTCGCCGGCGTCCTCGCCGATCACGTAGGGCGGGCCGCAGCGGTCGTACGCCGTGGGACAGGTGGCCATCAGACGGGTCACCATCGCGACGTCGCCGCCGATGGTGGCGCCCTCGACGAGCCGCACCCCGGTGCTCTCGAGCATGGCCCGGCGCATCAGCCCCAGCGGGGCGGAGCGGTAGCTCAGCCGGTCCGCGACGAGATCCACCGGACCTCCGCGATGCATGCGCACCGCCGGGGTGGGCACCCCCGCCTCCGCCGTGCCGAGAGCGAGACGGGTGATCACGAAGTCCGCCCCGGTGCGCTCCTGCACCGAGAGCCAGGAGGCCACGGCACCCGGCGCGAGGATGTCGTCCGAGCCCAGGATCGCGACGAATGTCGCCGTGCTCTGCGCCATCCCGGCGTTGAACGGTCCCGAGGCGGAGCGGAACTCGTCGCGGTGCTCGAGGAACCGGACCCGCTCACGATGCTTCGGGGCGACGACCGCCGCGATCTCCGCGACGTCGCGGTTGTGGCAGACCACCGTCACCGAGGCGTGCTCGCCGTTCCCATCGAGGACGGAGGCGACCGCACGGCCGACGGGGCGCTCCGGTGTGTGACAGGCGATGATGACCTCGACGGACGTCATCGCCGACCCACCCCCGCGGTGTCGAGGAGCTCGTACTGAGCGGCGTATCCGCGGCCGACAGCGGCCGTGGAGAACCTGTCTCCGATGGTGTCGGCGATGTCCTGCGCGGGAAGCGTCCGCGTGCGCGCGTCGACATCAAGGACGGCGTCGGCGTAGGCCATGACGTCCTGGACATCGATCAGGGTGCCGACCTGCGGCTGCACATATTCTCCCTGGCCGCCGGTCGCTCCGAGCACGACGGGCCGCCCGGCCACGATGGCCTCTGCGGCGGAGACGAAGAAGTTGTCCGCCCGGGTGGGGCCGAAGAACAGATCGGCCCGGGCGAGCGCCTCACGGACCCCGGCGCCGTCGACGGTGCCGGGCAGCGTCAGCCGGTCGCGCACACCGAGCGCGGCGGCGCGATCCAGGGTCTCCGCCCGCAGCGGTCCGTCGCCGAGCCACTCCAGGTGGGCATCCGCGCCGCGCTCGACCAGCTCGGCGAGGACCTCGACGGCCAGCACAGGATCCTTGCGCGGGATCAGACCGCCGGTGGAGACCAGCCGCAGGGAGCTGTCGTCCTCCCGGTCGCGCCGGGCGACGACCTCGCCGGGCTCGACGATGCACGGCACCACGGCGGTGGGTCGGGAGCCGCGCACGGCGCGGATCGGTCGCGCGAGGAACTCGCAGACGGCGGTCACCCGGTCCGGCCGTGCGAGCAGCCGGGACAGCACGGGCAGCGCGATCCGCGCCGGCGCGGGCAGGGTGGCGGGCGTGGTCAGAGCGGACCAGTGCTCGGTGTGGATCCAGGGCGTTCGGGGGCGGTGCAGCGAGAGCGGCAGCAACGAGGAGAACGCCATCGAATGGACGAGGTCGCTGTCAGCGATCGCCGGCCCCAGGGCGCGGGAAGCTCGCAGGATCTGGTCGGGGCGTCGGGGGTCCATCGGGACCCGGAGGACGTCCAGGCCCTCGTGGATCGTTCGTCTGCTGCCGTCGTCGTCGGCCGGAGGGACCAGGTGGATGACCCTCACCTCTGCGTGCCGGTCGATCGCCAGGGCATCGCGCACCACGAAGGAGCCGCGTGACGGGGCGACCGCAGTCGGGAACCAGGTGGTGACGACGGCGACCCGCATCAGCGATCCTTCCGTCGGCGGAGAATCCGCCGATACATCTCGAGCATCTTCTCGGTCTCGTTCTCCCAGGTCAGCTTCGGGGCGACGGCGCGCGCCCGAGCACGATACGCCTCGGGATCCTCCAGGATCGCGGCGAGGGCGGCAGCGAGGTCCTCGGGCTCGGATCCCTGGAAGACCTCCCCGACGCCGAGCTCCTCGACGACCTGGCGCATATCGGGCAGGTCCGCGGCGGCGATGGGCAGTCCGGCCCGGATCGATTCGAAGAGCTTGTTCGGCAGGGCGTAGCGATACGACAGGCAGATCGGCCGCACGTGCACCACGGCCACGTCGCCGTCGGCCAGGGACCGGGAGACGTCGTCCGGATCGACCGCGCCGACGAGATGGACCCGGTCCTCGACCCCGCGGCTCACCGCCTCGGCACGCACAGCGTCGAGCGCGGCCGCTTCCCCGTAGCCGAGCAGCACGAAGTGGATGTCTGGCGGGAGGTGGGGGAGCGCCGCGATCGTCTCCTCGATGCCGCGTGCCGTCGTGATGCGACCGCCATAGGCGATCACCTTGTCCGCGTCGGACAGACCGGCGCGCTCGCGCAGGACGCCCGTGGACGGGTCCGGCAGAGCGTCGGCGATCGGTACATTGCGCACGAGCGTCGGCGCGTCCTCCAGCCGGTACGTGCGCTGGAGCCACTCGGCGATCGAGGGCGACACGGTGATCACCCCATCGACCTGGCGGATCCCGAAGGTCTCGGTCAGCACCTCGGCCAGAGGGGCTAGGATCCGCCCGGAGCGGACGTTGCGGTGACGCCACAGCTCGTGGGAGTCGTAGACGATGCCCGTGCCGCCCCGGGTCAGCGCACGGATGGCGAGCGCGGGAACAAGCGTGTTGGCATCGTTGGCGTGGATGATGTCCGGCTGGAGCCGCAGGCCCGCCGCCGTCGCATTCTTCCAGTACGTCCCCAGCGAGACCGTGCGGAACGCGCGCTCGCCGATGCTGCGCAGCGTGCGCAGTGCGAGCGATCTGACCGCCGGGACCTCGTCGAGGGCGCGCCGAGGCAGGCCGGTGCCGGGACGGGAGCGGGGCACCGGGGCCGGATCGTTCGCCTCGACCGAGTCGGCCTCGTTGATCAGTCGCCGCCACCACGGGGCGATGGAGGGCAGCACCCGTTCGATCGCGAATTCGGGGACCCTCTCGAGGGCGAGGCGCTCGCCGAGGGAGGTGACCTGTGCCATACGTCCGAGCTTGCGACGCTCGACTGCGATGATGCGCACGTCGTATCCGTCGTCGCGGAGGGTGGCGGACTCCTTGAGCACCCGGGAATCGTTGGCGGCATCGTTGTAGACGAGTACAGCGACACGGGGAGCCATCGCTCTCTGGCCTGGCGTCATGCAAATTCCGTTCTCGCGTCCGGCAATGGCGCGGGGCCGCGCCGATCACCGCTGAGGTCAGGTCCTGTGATGTACCGACCGACGTCGGCGGTTGGCTATTGTGGAGCACGCTCACCATACCGTCGTCCTGGTCGGCACCGCTCGGAGCATCGCCGGGTCCGGGAAGAGGAGATCCGTCCGTGAAGATCCTGTCCGTCGTGGGCGCCCGCCCGCAGTTCGTCAAGCTCGCCGCGATCGCCGATGCCGCCGCGCAGCGGGACGACGTCGAGCACCTCATCGTCCACACCGGCCAGCACTACGACGCCGCCATGAGTGACGTCTTCTTCGCTGACCTGCGGATCCCTGCCCCGGATGTCAACCTCGCGATCGGGTCCGGCTCCCACGGCCGCCAGACCGGCGCGATGCTCGCCGGGATGGACGAGGTCCTCGAGGAGCACCGGCCCGACTGGACCCTCGTCTACGGCGACACCAACTCCACTCTCGCCGGCACGCTCTCCGCCGTGAAGATGCACCTCAAGGTCGCCCACCTCGAGGCAGGCCTGCGCTCCTTCAACCGCCGCATGCCCGAGGAGCACAACCGTGTGCTCACCGATCACGCCGCCGACCTCCTCCTGGCACCCACCGAGGTCGCCCGCACGCATCTCGCCGCCGAGGGGCTCGCCGAGCGCACCCTGGTCACCGGCGACGTGATGACCGACGTGTGCCTGCGTGTCGCCGCCTCCGTCGAGGGCGCCGAGCCGGCCCTGCCCGAGGGCATCGACCCCACCGCGGAGTTCGCGGTCGCGACCATCCACCGCGCCGACAACACCGATGATCCGGAGCGTCTGCGCGCGATCATCCGGTCCCTGCAGGCGCTCGAGATGCCTCTGGCCCTGTTCGCTCACCCGCGCCTGGTCGCCAAGGCGAAGGACGCGGGCATCGAGCTGAGCGGAGGGGCCGTGCACGTCGGCGCCCCCGTCGCCTATCCCGACCTCGTGGGCGCCGTGAAGCAGGCCCGAGCAGTGGTCACCGATTCCGGCGGCCTGCAGAAGGAGGCCTACCTGCTGGGCACTCCCTGCTCCACCGTGCGCACCGAGACCGAATGGGTCGAGACGCTCGAGGACGACTGGAACCGCCTGGTCCCCGATCCGTCCGAGCTGACCGCGGCGGTGAGCCGCCCCCGGCCCACCGCGGACCGCCCGGCCCACTACGGCGACGGACGAGGACGCCGTTCCCAATCTGGATGCCGATGCCGACACCGACGC